>DASUNJ010000106.1:0-8203 GCA_036277235.1 Thermoanaerobaculia bacterium
CGGCCTGGCGGCTCGGAGGTGATCGCCGCAATACCGCCCGCTGCCGCGCCGAGCACCTGGAGCAGGCGGACCGGCCCGGTCCGGCCGCGGTCTACCGGGAACGGCTGGGAGAGACCGAGCGCGCCCTGGCCCTCTACGCGCGGGCCGGCCGCTGGCCGGACGCGGCCCGGCTGGAGCCGGCCCGGCCCGAGGAGCGCCGGCAGGTCCTGCCGAAGATCCGCGAGCTGATCGAGTCGGGCGGATACGGCGAGGCCGAGCGCCTCCTCGCGGTCCGCCGCGAGGCCCTGCGCCGCGAAATGCCCAATATCCCCGGAGCCATCCTCCTCGGAACGGAGCGGCTCGCCTGGCAGGAGCTCGTCGAGCTGGAGCGGCTGGAGCACCGGAACGCCGCCCTCCGCGCCGAGGCCGGCCAGACCTGGAGCCGCGCGGCCCGGCATTGGACGCTCGCCTGGGAGCCGCACCGGGCCGAGCAGGCCTGCCGGAAGGGTGGCCGGACCGCCGCGTGGCAGCCGGCCCCGAGCCCCGTCATCCACACGGAGGAACCGGAGGGGCACCCCGATCCCGGAATCCTGAGCCGCCTGCTCGCGGAGGTGGCCAGCGCCGCCGAGATCCGGGTCCTCGTCCAGCACCTCGTCCATCATGGAATGCGCGGCTGTGCGGACTGCCTCCGCGAGATCGAGCAGACGAGCCAGCCGCCCGCCCCGCCGCTCGACGACTACGACGCGGCCTTCGACCGGGTCCACGAGAAGATCGCCCGGGGCCAGATCCAGGGCCTTTCTCGGGAGATCCCTCCCCTGAAGGGCCTCCATGCCGAGGTCTTCGAGCACACCTACGTCCAGATGCTGCTCGCGATGCACGGCACCCGCCGCGCCACCGACCTGTCCCTCTGCGAGCTCCTGCTGCGCCAGAGCCGTGAGCTCGGGGCCCGCGACCCCGTGCGGGCGCGCAGGGCGGCGGAGCTCGCGGCCCAGACAGCCGAGCTGGTCCACGAAGGCCTGTACGGCTCGCCGGTCGTGCAGGACGCCCACACCTGGAGCTGGGCCCAGCCGGACGTGGAGCGGGTGTCCAAGGGGGAAGACAGGCTGGTCGTGAACATCACCGACAAGATCCGGCAATTGCTGGCATGGGAGCCCGATCCGCCGATGCGGGCGGGCTTGCTGGCGCTGCAGGCCTTTCTCGCGGGCAGCCGCGGCCGGATCGACGAGGCGGTCCGTGTCTTCAACCGCGCGGCCTCGATCCACCGCCGGACGGGAGACCGGCACCTCTTCGGCCGCGTCCTGCTGCAGAAAGGCATCCTCCTCGGCAGTACCCGGGAGGGGGGGCAGCGGCACGCCGTGGCCTTGCGCCTGATCCGCCGCAGCCTCGACCTCGTGGATCCGGCGCGCGAGCCGCGCCTGGTCGTCAACGCCGCCCACCACCTGATCTGGTTCCAGAGCCAGGCGGGCCGGACAGCCGAGGCCGAAGCCTGTCTCCATGCCGCGCGGCGGCTCTACGAGCGCGCGGGCGACCGTCGGCACCTGGGCCGGCTGTTCTGGCTGGAGGGCAAGATCGCCGTGCGGCCGCGCGAGGCCGAGGTGGCGCTGGTCGCCGCCCGCGACGCGCTCCATCGGGAGGGGCTCGGCCACGAGGCCGCCCTCGCCACCCTCGACCTCGGCGCGCTCTACGTGCGCGAGCGCCGGGAGGTCGACGTGCGCCGCCAGCCCGAGCTGGTCTTCGCCCTCGCGAGCTCCGGCAGCGTGCTCCGCGACACCACCTTCCTGGTCGAAACCGCCGGCGGTCTCGCTCGGGAAGAGCCGGCCGCCCCACTCCTCGACGAGCTGTCGAATTGGATGGAACGCTTACATAGAGAGAACAATCCTTCCTCCCTGGTGCCGAGCGCATAGCTCGTAGCGAATATCCATATCGTTGTGTCCTTTTGGGGTTATAATCTAACCCCGTGCTCAGACGCACCAGCCCGGAGCGTTCCAGGGAACGCTATCCGGTGCTCCTTCACCCGGACCTCTACCGGAGGCTCCGAGAGTGCGGAAAGATCGCGCGCTCCGCGATCTGGAAGGCGCTTTCCCGCCTGCGGGACGGGCTCTGGGGAGGCGGCACCCGCGTCAAGCGCCTGCGCGGGGTGAGCCGTCCGGTCTACGAGGCCCGCGTCGACTCCGGCGACCGCCTCCTGTTCACCATGGCGCGCGCCCCCCTCCCCCCGCTGACCCCGCTCGATACCGAGCCCGAGCGGAGCGCCATCCACCTCCAGGTCTGGGACTGGGTCGAGCACGACGACGCCGAGCGCGTCGCCCGCCGCAACCGCTCCCCCGAAGCGGAGTTCCTGGAGATGGAAACCGACGAGCAGTTCGAGATCGACGAGCCGCCTCCCCATCCCGGAGCGACGTTCGCAGAGGTTGGAGGCGAAACGTCCGAGCCGCTCCTCCACTACCTGCTCCCGCCCGAGGAGCTGGACGTCGCCGTGGAGGAAGCCGCCATCCGCTGGTACCTGGTGGAGCCCGGCGCCTTGGCCGACGAGCAGGAGTTCCAGCGCCTTTTCGACGAGGGAGGCGACGAGCTGGAGCTCAAGCTCAGCCGCGAGCAGTACCAGATCCTCGCCTCTCCCGGCCCGCTGCTCCTCGCGGGCAGCGCCGGCAGCGGCAAGACCGCGATCTCGGTACACCGCCTGGCCGCCGCCCCCTCCTCTGCCCTCTATCTCTCGTACAGCCCCGCCCTCCTCGAGCACGCCCGCCGCCTCTACTCCAACCTCTCTGCCGCCCGAGGGAGCTGCGCGGGGCGCAAGCCCGACTTCTTCACCTTCGCCGACCTCTACCGGTGTCTCGCGAAGACCCCCGAGACTCCCGAAATGACCGAGCCCCTCTTCCGCGAGTGGTTCCGCCGTTCGGGCCGGCCTCTCGATCCGGCCCTGGTCTGGGAGGAGCTGCGGAGCATCCTCAAGGGAGCCTGCCTCGCCCTGGACCAGCCCATGCTCCACGAGGCGGCCTACTACGAGCTGGGAAAGAAGCGCGCGCCGCTCTTCGTGGACGAGCGGCCCGAGATCTGGCGCATCGCCCAGCGCTACCAGGAGTGGCTCGGGGAGGAAGGGCGGTACGACCGCATCGATCTCTGCCGCCGCGCCTTTTCGGAAATTCGCCAGGGGCGCGGCCGGACCTGGGACGTGGTGGTCTGCGACGAAGTGCAGGATCTGACCGAGTTGGAGGTAGCCTTCGTGCTCGCGCTGTCGCGCCGCTCCGACCTCTCCGGCGTCCTCCTCACAGGCGACACGCAGCAGACCATCCAGCCGAGCGGCTTCCGGTGGGCCGAGGCCCGGCGCCTGGCTACCCGGATCGGCCGCCGCAAGGAGGCGCCGCCGGTGCTCCGCCTGCGCCGCAACCTGCGCAGCGTCCGGCCGCTGGTCGAGCTGGCCAACGCCCTCCTCCTGCTGCGGCGCGAGGTCTTCGGCCGTACCGAGGAGGACGAGCCCGAGGACGCCGCCGTCGAGGGACCGGTCCCCATCGAGGTGCCCGCTCCCGAGGAGGACGTGCTGGCCGCGATCGAAGGATTCGGCCCGCGCTGCGCGGTGCTGACCCTCGACGATGCGGAGACCGGGCGCCTGCGGCAGAGGCTCGGCACGAGCCGGGTCTTCCACGTGCGCGACGCCAAGGGGCTGGAGCTCGAGAGCGTCGTCCTCTGGAAGCTCCTCGCTCCTGACCAGGACCTTGTCCAGCGCTTCCTGCGCGGCTCTGACGCCCGGCCTGACGCCCGGCTGGAGCGGGAGCCCCGCTTCAAGCGCCTGCTCCAGCACCTCTACGTGGCGGTGACCCGCGCCCGCCGTCACTTGGTGCTCTACGAAGGGCCGGAGCCCCATCCGTTCTGGGGGGACCAGCGCTTCCGCGCCCTGCTGGAGCGCGAGGCGGTGGAGGCCCTGGCCCACCTGTTCCTCCCCACGGCGTCGCCCGCCGAGTGGGAGCGGGAGGGCGGCTACTTCCAGGAGCGCGGGCACTTCCGGCAGGCCGCCGAGTGCTACCGCCGCGCCGCCCGGCCCGAGTTGGAGGCCGAGGCCCTGGCGCGCGCCGACGAGGAGCGGGAGGACTGGGTCGCCGCCCTCACCCGCTGGGCCGGTCTCCGCCGAGCGGCGCGGCAGGCTCCGCTGCTCGACCGCCTGGGCCGGCTCTCCGAGGCCGCGGCCTCGTACCGGGAGGCCGGACTGGAGCGGGAGGCGCGCGCCTGCGAGGCCCGCCTCCTCGAGAACCGCAAAGCCTGGAAGGAGGCAGCCGGGGCCTGGGAGGCGCTCGGCCGGCACGCGGACGCCGCCCGCTGCTGGGAGCGCGCCGCCGAGGGCGGTCGCGGGTTGGAAGGCGGCGATCACGAGGCGGCCGCCCGCTGCTTCCATGCCGCCGGCCAGCCGAAGAAGGCCGCTCTCGCCCTGGCACGCCACCTCGAAGCCCTGGGGAGCTGGGGCCGAGCCGCCGCCGCGTACCGGCTCGCCGGCAGGACCCAGAGCTCCGGCCTCTGCCGCGCCCGCGCCCTGGAGGGAGCGAACCGGCCCGCCGCGGCCGCGGTCCGGCGCGAGCGCCTCGGCGAAATCGAGCCGGCGGTCGCCCTCTATGCACGGGCGGGCCGCTGGCTGGACGTGGCGCGCCTGGAGCCGGCCCGGCCCGGGCCTCGAAGGAAGCTGCTGCCGAGGCTCCGGGGGCTGATCGAAACCGGCGAGTGGACCGAAGCCGACCGGCTGCTGTGTGCCCGCCGCGAGGTCCTCCTCGAGCAGCTCCCCGAGATCCCCTGGTTCCTCCTCACCGGCGGAGAGCGGCTCGTGTGGGAGGAACTGCGCGACCTTGAGAGGCTGGAGCACCGCTGCCGCGCCCTGCGCGCCGAGAAGGAGCGGGCCTGGAGCCGCGCCGCCCGCCACTGGTCGCTCGCCGAGGAGCCCGGCCGCGCCGCCGAAGCGCTCGGGGACCGCCTCCGGAGAGCCTGGCCCCGTCCGGTCCAGGAGACCCCTCCGGCCAGCCCCGAAGCCCCGTCCGCCCATCCCAACCGCGAGATTCTCCGCCGCCTGCTCCAGGGCACGATCCCCCACGAAGAGGCCCGCGTCGCCATCCGCCATCTCCTTCAGGGTTGCGTCGCCTGCGCCCGCGAGATCGAGCGGCTCAGACACCCCTCGTCGCCGGCCAGCTACGACGAGGCGTTCAGCCGGGTCCACAGCAAGATCGCCAGCGGCGGACTGGAGGCGCTGCGGCGCAATTCCCTGGACCCATCGCCGTCCCCATCGCAGCTGTACGCGGAGCTGCTCGCCCACGAAGCGGTCGAGGGGCTGGTCCAGGTCCACAGCACCAGGCGCTACGCCAGCCTGGCGCTCTGCGAGCTGCTGCTCCGCAAGAGCCGGGATCTCGGCCTCGACGATCCCGAGCGGGCGCGCAAGGCCGCGGACCTTGCGGTCCAGGTCGCCGAGCAGCTCGATCTCGATCTCTACGGCGCCCCCGTGGTGCAGGACGTGCGCGCCATGGCCTGGGCCTATCTCGCCGAGAGCCGCAGGGTTCAGGCCGACGTGCAGCTCGCCGAGAGCTCCATGGACAAGGCCGAGCGGCTGCTGGAAGAAGGGAGCGGCGATCCCCTGGCCCGCGCCGAGCTGCTGACGCTCAAGGCCTCCCTGGCGGGCTACTGCGGCCGGTTCGACGAGGCGATCCGCATCCTCAACCGGGCCTCCTCGATCTACCGCCGGCTGGGTGACCGCCACCTCCTCGGCCGCACCCTGCTCAAGAAGGGGACCCTGATCGGCAACGCCGGACAGCACGCGACCGCCCTGCGCCTGATCCGCCGCAGCATCGACCTCATCGATCCGCCGCGGGAGCCGCGCCTGATCGTGTGCGCCACCCACAACCTGATCTGGTTCCTCAACGAGAGCGGCCGCTCGGGTGAGGCCGACGCCTGCCTCGGCGGCGCGCGCCGGCTCTACGAGCAGGCGGGAGACCGCCGCCACCTGAGCCGGCTGCGCTGGCTGGAGGGCAAGCTCGCCTCCCGCCCTCGCGAGGCCGAAGGCGCGCTGCTGGCTGCCCGCGACGGGCTCGCGCGGGAGGGGCTCGTCTACGAGGCCGCGCTAGCCGCCATGGACCTCGCCGTGCTCTACGTCCAGGAGCGGCGGGAGGCTGACATGCTCCGCCAGGCCGACCTGCTCTTACCCCTCTTCCAATCGGACGACATGTACCGCGAGACCGCCACGGCCCTGCAATCCTTCGAGCAGCAGACCGGCCCCGAGGACACGGCGCGGCTCATCGACGAGCTCTCGGGCTGGGTCGAGAGGGCCCGCACCGAGAAGAACCCGCCCGCCCTGGCGCTGCCCTTATAATCGCGGCCGGTGACCGCCCACCTCTCTGACACTGATCTCCTTGCCCGCCTGGTCGCATTCGACACGACCAGCCGGAACAGCAACCTCCCCCTGGCCGACTTCCTCGCCGCTTATCTCGACCGGCCCGGCATCCGCGTCGAGCGCAATCCCTCGGCCGATGGCACCAAGGTCAACCTGATCGCCTGGATCGGCCCCGAGCCTGGGAAGGATCGCAAAGGCCTGGTGCTCTCCGGGCACATGGACACGGTCCCCGCCGAGGAAGCGGGCTGGCGGAGCGACCCGTTCACCCTGTCCGACGAGGGGGACCGCTGGGTCGCCCGCGGCGCCTGCGACATGAAGGGCTTCCTCGCGCTCGCTGCCAACCTGGCTGTCGAGATCGCCCGGAACCGCCGCGGCTTGATGCGCGCGCCCCTGGCCCTGGTCTTCACTTACGACGAGGAGGTCGGCACCCTGGGCGCCCGCCGACTGATTGAGACATTTCGCGGCATCCTGCCCCGGAGCGCCGTCATCGGCGAGCCCACCTCGCTGCGCGTGGCCCGTGTACACAAGGGCCATCTCAAGATGCGGATCACACTCCACGGCAAGAGTGCCCACAGCGGATATCCGCACCTGGGCGCCAACGCCATCGAGCCGGCCGGCCGGGTGATCGCCGCCCTCACGGGCCTGCGCCAGGAGCTCGAAGCCGAGACCACGGCGAACCGCGAGCTCTTCCCAGAAGTCCCCTTCGTGCCACTGAACGTGGGAACCGTACATGGCGGCTCGGCCATCAACGTGGTGCCCGACCGCTGCGAGGTCGAGGTGGGGGTGCGGCCGCTCCCCGGCGTCGAGTCCGAGGCGCTGGCCGAGCGCATCCGGAATGCCGCCCGCGAGGCCGCCGCCCCGTTCGAGCCGGAGATGGAAATCCTCTCGGACAGCCCGCCCATGCTCCTGGACGAGGCGTCGCCAATCCACCGGCACCTCTGCTCGCTGACCGGCCAGAGGACCGGCTCCAGCGTCTCCTTTGCCACCGACGCCGGCTGGCTCCAGCGCCTGGGCATCGACTGCGCCATCTTCGGACCCGGCTCCATCGAGGTCGCCCACAAGCCGAACGAGCACCTCCCCAAGGACGAATTCGCCGCGGCCCGCGGCTTGCTGGATGCGACGGTCCGCCGCTTCTGTCAGGAGACGGTGTGAGCGTCCTTGAAGCTGACTGGACCTGGACCGGCGAGCGCTTTGAAAGCGGCGTCCAAGTCCGGATCGAGGAGGGCCGCATCACGGAGGTCGGCACGCTCGGCTCTCCTGCTCAGCGGCTGGAAGGCCGGGCGCTCCTCCCTGGGATGATTTCCTCCCACTCGCACGCTTTCCAGCGCGGCCTGCGCGGCCAGGGCGAGCGCTTCCCTGCCGGCGCCGGCAGCTTCTGGACCTGGCGCGAGGCCATGTACGGCCTTGTGGGCCGTCTCGAACCGGACGAGCTCCAGGCGCTCTGCCTGCAGACCTTCCGCGAAATGCGCGCCGCGGGCATCACCTGCGTGGGCGAGTTCCACTACTTCCATCATGGATCGGAGTTGGACGGCTGGGCCTTCGACGAGCCCGTGCTCCGCGCGGCGGCCGAGGCCGGCATCCGGATCGCTCTGCTGCAGAGCTACTACCGCACCGGCGCCATCGGACAGCCCCTGGAAGGGCCGCAGCGCCGCTTCGATGGGTCCTCGCCCGCTGCATTCTGGGAGCAGGTGGACCGGCTGGGCACCCTCCTCAATCCTGCGACCCAGACGCTCGGCGCCTCGGTCCACAGCCTGCGGGCTGCCAGCCTGGAAGATCTGCGCGCCGTCTACGACGAGGCCCGGCGCCGCGACCTGGTCTTCCACATCCATGTCGAGGAACAGCGCCGCGAGATCCAGGACGCGCTCG
>DASUNJ010000107.1:0-4885 GCA_036277235.1 Thermoanaerobaculia bacterium
TGAACTTCCAGGTCTCGACGGCCTCCGCGGCAGTCTGGTCGAGCCCCATGGGAAGACCCTTGAGGACCCTCGTGCCCGTCACGTTGCCCTGCTCGTCGATGATCGCCTCGATGATCACGACGCCCGTGACCCGGGCTCTCCGGGCAAGCTCCGTGTACCCCGGGGGATCGCCGGAGACCTTCTCCGGCCGGGTGACCTCTCCGTCGACGACCCGGTAGGGCTCGGACGCGGGAGGGGCCTGGGCCAGGATCGCAGAGGCCAGAAGAAACAGAATTGCGGCGAAGGACACATGAAGAGTGCTCGGCATGATGGGAATTCTTTCATAAACCAACAAGGAGATCTCCATGCGGACCGTCGGCCTTCTCGCGCTCGCACTGCTCGCAGCTCTTCCCATTGCGGCGACCTCCTACGTGCCGATGACCGACGAAGCCCTGGTCGACCAGGCCCCGGTGATCGCCGTGGTCGAAGTCCAGGGCTCCGGCCCCGGCCAGGACGGCGCGCGGCCGTTCACCGTCTACCACGTGCGGATTGACAAGGTGCTCAAGGGGGCGATGGCGTCCGGCCTTCGCATCACGGTGCGCGTACCCGGCGGAGCGCGAGCCGACGGCCTGGCGCTGCGGATCTGGGGAGCGCCCCGGTTCTCGCCGGGCGAGCGGGCTCTGCTGTTCCTCTCGCCCCGCATGGACGGCTCGTACGACATCGTCCACCTGATGCTCGGGGCCTTCCACGAGGTCCAGAGCGGCGGACACCGGCTCGCCGTGCGCCACCTGTCCGAGGCCCGGGCGATCGTCAGGTCGAGAGAGGCCCTCGCCGCGGAGTCCCTCCGGGATTTCGATCGTTTCGCCCACTGGGTCGCCGCACGCGCCCGCGGCACGCGGGTCCACGCTGACTACCAGGTCGCCGCCTCCGGTCTCGATCAGATCACCGACGAATTCAGGCTCTTGGAAGATCCCGACGACGGCTTCAACCTGCGCTGGTTCGACTTTGACGGCGGTGGAAGTGTGGCGTGGCGTGCCCATCAGACCGGTCAGCAGGGCCTGACGGGCGGAGGCTTCGCGGAATTCCAGACGGCGCTCGCGGCCTGGAACGACGATCCCGGCACCAACATCGATTACTCCTACGCGGGAACGACCACCGACACTAGCGGCCTCATCGAGTACGACACTCTCAATGCCATTCTCTTCAATGATCCGAACGGCGAGCTGCCCTCGTTCAGTTGCAGCTCCGGCGGCGTTCTCGCCTATGGAGGGCCCTGGTATTTCCAGGACACAACCTCCTTTCAGGGCGCCAGCTATCACCGGATCGCGAACGCCGACATCGTGATCAACAACGGCCTCACCTGCTTTTTTCAGGACAGCCCGAACGCGAGCGCCGCGGCGGCGGAGCTTTTCGCGCACGAGCTCGGCCATACGCTGGGGATACACCATCCCTGCGGCGACGGCGACAGCCCCGACCCGAGCTGCTCCAATCCGACCTACGACCAAGCCCTGATGCGCGCGTTCATCCACGACGACGGCCGCGGCGCCTCGCTCAATTCCGACGACCGGGCGGCGGCTGGCAATCTCTACCCCGCTCCACCCTCGCCCACGGACTTCTTCACTCTCGTTCCCTGCCGGCTGCTCGACACGCGGAATCCGAACGGAACCTACGGCGGGCCGGCGCTCCAGGCGGGGCAGCTGCGGACCTTCACGGCCGCCGGCCAGTGTGGCATTCCGGCCTCGGCGGTCGCCCTCTCGCTCAACGTCATCGCTGTGTCCCCGACCGGCAATGGATACCTCACGCTGTTCCCCGCCGACCGGCTCCAGCCGGCGACCGGAACGGTTAGCTTCTCCAGCGGTCAGACCCGCTCGAACAACACGCTCCTGCTGCTCTCCGCCACGGAACGGACCTTTGCCATGTTTCCCTTGGTGACGGGCAACGGGAGCGTCCACATGGTGGTGGATGTGAACGGCTACTTCGAATAGCTCACTGAGATATGCCGGCCTTCTTCTCGAGCTCGCTCGCCACAAGCCGGCCCCGGATGTAAATACAATGCGTATTACAAGTGGAGGGAAGGCCATGGCGACGAGGACCGTGAGGCTGGACGAGGAGACGGAGAAGATCCTGGAGCAGTTGGTCCAGACGACGGGCGTCTCGATCTCGGCCGTTCTCAAACAGGGCCTGATCGCGTTTCGCGAACAGGTCGCCCATCCGGTGGGCCATTCGGCTTACGAGATCTACGAGGAACTGGATCTCGGCCAAGGTGGACACGCCCTCGCTCCGTCGACGGAAGCCCGCCGCGGCGTTCAGGAAGCTCTGCGCAGGAGGCTCGGCCGCTGATCCTGATCGGCGGGGCCGCGTGATCGCAGAGAATCAGCTCAGACTGGACCGCGCAAGCGCTCGATCTCTTCCTGTAGACGGACCAACTCGGCTTCCGCGATCTTCCGTGCCTCCGCCTCGCGGGCCACGGTCTCCTCCAGCTCGGTCGAAGTGAGCAGAGGCCGGCCGCTCGGATGCTCAAAGAGGAGGATCCGGCTGCGGTCCGGGGAGACCTGGAACCAGAGATCCGTGGTCTCGGAGAGGATGCGGCCTTCGGCGTCCGGCTTGATCGGCTGGTAGCGGCCCTGCGCATCCAGGCGGTATCCAAGGAGGGAGTACCACCGGCTGGGAGCTTCCCGAGGGGAGTCCACGATGAGGTACTCGTAGATGCCGACGCGCTCGTAAGCCTCGACCTTGCGCTCTAGGTCGGTGCGCCGGATGCGGGCGCTGTACGGCGAGACGACCTCGATGACCAGGCAGGGGACGACCCCCTCCTTACGTGCGCTGAAGCTCCGCCGATCGGCGTCGCGCTTGCGGATGCCGCGGATCACCGACACATCCGGCGCCGGGGCCGGAAGGCCGCGTCCGAACAGGTGCTTCATTTCGTGGGTGACCAGGACGTCCGGCTGCGGCCGGAAGTGCCTGACCAGGAGGTCGGTCAGCTCGCGGGCTGTCTCGTCATGCGCCTGTCCCTGCAACCATTTGTCCTCGAGCTGTGGATTGAGAAAGAGCTCCGGCGTCAGCGTCAGCTCCACCTGCTCCAACTCCCCGTCGGGGCGCTCGACCCAGCGAAGGAGCGTGGATTCCTCCTCAGCCTCTTGCGAGACCGCGGAATCCGGTATCCAGGGCTCCTCGGCCGGCATTTTCTCGACAGGCCGCGCCATGCCCGGAGTATACGGAGTCTCCCGAGATCCGTCAAAGATAGCGTATGGACACGATGCGGGGAAGAGGGAAAGCGCGGGTGGACGGAACGGCGGGTGGAAAAGGCGGACCGGGACGGCCGCTTCGGCCCACTACAAAGTGTATCCACGCGGGCGGAGGGAAGGCCATGGCGACGAGGACCGTGAGGCTGGACGAGGAGACGGAGAAGATCCTGGAGCAGTTGGTCCAGACGACAGGCCTCTCGATCTCGGCCGTTCTCAAACAGGGCCTGATCGCGTTTCGCGAACAAGTCGCCCATACGGTGGGCCGTTCGGCCTACGAGATCTACGAGGAACTGGATCTCGGTCCAGGTGGATACGCCCTCGCTCCGTCGACGGAAACCCGCCGCGGCGTTCAGGAAGCTCTGCGCAGGAAGCTCGGCCGGCAGACCGCCTGCAGGATCGTCTCGGTCGGGTGATGGTGTTGAGCCGACCTCCCTCATGCTGCTAGGATGAATTCTGGGGAGAACGGTGTGACGATTACTCTTAAGCTTTCTTCCGAACAGGAGCAGCGCTTGCTGGCCGGCGCCGCTCAACAGGATGAAAAGGCAGTGCGCGAGATCCTGCGGCAGGCACTCGATTCCACGGTCGAAGAGCTCCTTCACACCTCCGCTCGCCGGCCCCAAGCCAAAACGCTCCCCGCATTGCTCGACAAAATCGCTGCCGAGCTCAGTGACGCGCCTCCACTGTCAGATGAGGCCGTGTCCCGCGCCGGGATCTACACTGACCATCCCTGAAGACCTTGGCCTATCTGGTCGACACCAACGTCCTGCTGCGGCTCGCGGTACCGGCCGATCCGCGCCATCTCATCGCTCGTCGCGCTGTCGAGGCTTTGGAGGAGGACGGCCTCTACGCTGGTGGTCAGAATTTTGTAGAGTTCTGGAACGTCGCCACTCGACCGGTTGAGAACAACGGTATCGGCCTGACAATCCCGCTGGCAGAGCGGGTTTTGAGCCAACTGGAGCAAGCGTTCTCACGACTGCCCGAGCCCGCCGAAGTCTACGGCCGTTGGCGGGAACTGGTCGTGCGCTTCGGCGTCTCGGGCGTGAAAGTCCACGACGCCCGGTTGGTCGCCCTCATGCTCGCCAACGACATCGCCCGGATCCTGACTTTCAACGCCGCCGACTTCCAGCGCTATGAGGTGCTTGGGATTCGGGCGGTCGATCCTGGAGAGGTTCGGAAGCTTCTCTGACCGCCCTTGCGGAAACCGACCGGTCGTGCTATTTTCTTTCCATGGCGAAAGGTGAGGCGACCCGCGAGGCCATCCTGGACAAGGCGCTGTCGATGGCGACCCAGACGGGGCTGGAGGGCCTCACGATGGGCAGCCTCGCCAAAGAGGTGAACCTCTCCAAGAGCGGTCTCTTCGCCCACTTCCAATCCAAGGAGCAGCTCCAGCTCGACGTGCTCGAGACGGCCGTGGCCCGCTTCATCGAGACGGTCATGGCCCCGGCCCTGCGCGAGCGGCGCGGCGAGCCGCGGGTGCGGGCGCTGTTCGACCGCTGGCTGGAGTGGGAGGACGCCCCCTTCCTGCCGGGCGGCTGTCCCTTCGTCGCCCTGGCGAGCGAGCTCGACGACCGGCCCGGCCCGATCCGCGACCGGCTCGTGGGATATCAGCGCGACTGGCTGCAGTCGCTCGCCACGGCTGCCCGCATCGCCATGGACGAGAA
>DASUNJ010000108.1:0-12157 GCA_036277235.1 Thermoanaerobaculia bacterium
GAGATGGCGGTCTCCTGGCGGGAGCGAGCTCCCGCGGCGCCGGCGCTGCGCAGCAGGCGGCGGATCACCGGGCCGCTCGCTCCGACCGTCTCCGCCAGGGCCGACTGCTGCTTGATCTGCCCGAGGATCTCGGGCTCTCCGAGCACCATCGACTCCAGGCCGCTCGCCACGCCGAGCAGGTGGCGGGCGGCCTCCTCGTTGCGCTTCACGTACAGCCGGCCGGGCTTTTCCATCTCCTGCACCCGGCGGAAGAAGGTCAGCTCCAGCGCGGCACGGTAGGCTTCGTCCTCATCCCTGGGCTGGACGTAGATCTCCGTGCGGTTGCAGGTGGAGAGCAGGAACGCCTCGGCGATGCCCGGCCGGGCGAGGAGATGGACGAGGAGGTCCTCGCTGTCGTGCCCGCCGTAGGCGACCTTCTCGCGCAGATCCAGGGGGGAGCAGCGGAAATCCGTCCCGATCAGGAGGAGGGAGGGCTCCTTCGGTCCAGCCGGTCCAGACATCAGAGAAAACCGTGGAAATCGGTGAAGAAGAAATTGACCGCGACCAGCGAGAACAGGATCGCGCACAGCCCGGCGAGGCTGGCGATGGCGGTCTGCCGTCCCTTCCAGTGCCGCAAGCGGCGCAGGGTGAGGGCGAGGGCGTAGAGGAACCAGGTGGCCAGGGTGATCAGGATCTTGGGATCCTGGAGCCAGTTCTCCTGGTCCAGGCGCTGCGCCCAGATGCCGCCGGTGATCACCGCGCCGGTCAGGGTGGCGAAGCCCACGGTGAGCGCGCCGATCATCATCCGTTCCAGCACCTCCAGGGGCGGCAGCTTGCCGTAGAAGGTGGAGAAGCGCCCGCCCTTGAGGTCGCGGTAAAGCTGGAGGAAGAGGAAGCCGTAGGCGGACGCGAGCACGAACGCCGCGTAGCCGAGCAGGGCGAGCGACACGTGGAGGGCGAAGAACTTGTCATGGAAGATCGCCCGGTCCGGCGGGTTCGGCCGGGTCAGGAGCGACGACAGGAGCTGGAAGAAGAAGACCAGCGACACCATCCAGAAGCCGGTGGAGCGCTCGCGACCGTGCCATTCCACGTAGGCATAGACCACGGCCACGGCGAAAGCGACGATGGACAGGGCCTGCGAAACGGTCGCGGCCGGAAACTGTTGATGCTGGACGGCCAACGCCACCAGGTAGGCCAGGTGGAGCACGAGGGCACCGCGCAGGGCCGGGGTGGCCGTCCGGTTCGCTGTCGGGTGCGACGCGAAGAAGATGAAGCCATAGCTGATGGCTGCCCCCAGGTAGAGGAGCGGAAGCAGGATGTTGGCGACGTCCAGGAAGGTGGCCACGGTCCGGAAATGCTAGCACTTTCTTGCCCCTGCCCAGTTCCTCTGCTACTGTCCCGCGCGCATGGCGAACGTAATCATCGTAGGGATGCAATGGGGGGATGAGGGCAAGGGGAAGATCGTGGATCTCCTCTGCCCGGCCTTCGACGCGGTGGTCCGCTATCAGGGCGGCCACAACGCGGGGCACACGGTCAAGTTCCGCGACCGTCATTTCTCCCTCCAGCTCATCCCGTCGGGCATCCTGCACGAGGGGATGCTCTGCGTCATGGGCAACGGCATGGTCATCTCGCCGGAGCACTTCCAGACCGAGCTGGGCCGCCTGCACGAGGCCGGGGTACGCTCCGAGGAGCGGCTGTTCGTCTCCAGCCGCGCCCACGTGCTGCTGCCCTGCCACGCCGCGCTCGACATGGCCCGCGAGACCGCGCGCGGCGAGGGCAAGATCGGCACCACGTCGCGCGGCATCGGTCCGGCCTACGAGGGCAAGGTCTCGCGCTACGGCCTGCGCATGTGCGACCTCTTCGCTCCCGACCTGGAGGAGCGGCTCACCCTGCTGCTCGGCAAGATCCAGGCGGAGCTCTCCAGCCTGGGCAACGAATCCCTGCCGCTGCCGGCAGACTATTTCGAGCTCTGCCGGACGTGGGGGGAGAGCCTGCGGCCGTTCCTGCGCGACACCGAGAACCTCCTGAACGGCTGGATCTCCGAGGGCAAGAGCCTGCTCTTCGAGGGCGCGCAGGGGACGCTCCTGGACGTCGATCACGGCACCTATCCCTTCGTGACCAGCTCCAACTCGACCGCGGGCGGCTCGTGCACGGGCACGGGCGTGCCGCCGAGCCGCATCGACGGCGCGATCGGCGTCCTCAAGGCCTATACGACCCGCGTCGGCGGCGGTCCCTTCCCGAGCGAGCTCTCCGGCGACATCTCGGAGTTCCTGCGCAAGCGGGGCAACGAGTACGGCACGGTGACCGGCCGGCCGCGCCGCTGCGGCTGGATGGACACGGTCGTGGCGCGCTACGCTCGCCTGCTCAACGGGATCGACCTGATCGCCCTGACCAAGCTGGACGTGCTCGACGATTTCGATGAAATCCCGGTCTGCACCGGCTACCGCGTCCGCGGCGAGGTCCTGCGCGACTTCCCGTGCGACCGCTGGAGCCTGGAGAACGCCGAGCCTGTCCTGCGCACCATGAAGGGCTGGAAGCGCTCGACCGTGGGCATCCTGGAGGATGAGGACCTTCCCCAGGAGGCGAGGGATTACATAGACTTTCTGCAGCAGGAGGTCGGGGCCTCGATCGCCCTGATCTCGACGGGCCCGCGCCGCGAGGAGACGCTCCTGCGCGACTCCCCTGACATGGCCCGCCTCACCACCGGCCGCCTGGGCCGGGTTCTTGAGCAGCGATAATGCGCCAAAACGAGGGTGGTGGGCCGTCAGAGACTCGAACTCTGGACCCGCGGATTAAAAGTCCCATTCGGGGCAACACGATCCAACAGCAGCCAATAGCGTAAACCACACAACAGCAGAGGTTTACAGGGAATTTTACCGGCCTCTGCTGTTGGCCTTTGTGGGGCAGAATTGAGGGTCACTGTCCCCCAAGTGTCCCCCGATTGCCCCGAACCGAGGGGCCGCTACGCACTCGGGTGAGTGAAGCGGCGACTTCGCGGGCGACTTCCAGATCTCAGAAGACGGTAACCATCTCGTCGGTGCGAGTTCGCGACTTCGGCGGTCTTCTCCTCATGCAGGTGGCAGGGGTAAAGGCAGTCGGGCTCAGCGCCGGCTAGTCGGTCGAGGCGGTGCGGTGCGTGGCAGCATGTGCATTTCGAGGCGGAGCTGCCTACCGCTACGGAGCCGGGCCGTGGAGGTCGGCTACGTCCCCGACCTCCGGTCCGGCGGCACCGTAGAGGGCTACATCGCGCTCGTCAATGACATCACCAAGCGCAAAAGGGCCGAGACAACCTTGCGTCAGAGCGAAGAGTGCTTCCGCGTCCTGGCGGAAGGCCGTGGATGATCTGCTTGAGGTGTCGCGCGTCAGCCGTGGCAAGATCGAGCGGCGCAAAGAGCCCGTCGAGTTGGCAGCGGTCGTCCGCAGCGCCATCGAAAGCAGCCTACCGCTCATTGAGCCCGCCGGGCACCGGCTCGCCGTAAGCCTGCTTCCGAGCCGCTGACCCTCGCGGTCGACCCCGTGCGGTACCCAGGTGATCGCCAACCTGCTGAACAATGCCGCGAAGTTCACCGCCGAGGCCGGGCAGATCTGGCTCACCGCCCGCCGCGAGGGGTCGGAGGTCGTAGTCTCCGTGCGGGACGACGGCGTCGGCATCCCGGCCGACATGCTGGGGAAGGTGTCCGAAATGTTCATGCAGGTCGGGCTCGGGATCGGTCTGGCTCTGATCGAGCGCCTAGTGCAAATGCACGGCGGCACGAGGCCCGCAGCGGCGGCCCCGGCCAGGGCAGCGAGTTCCTCGTCCGCCTTCTCGCCATCGCGTCCGAGTTCCCGTCGAGGCAGAGGAGCTGCGCGCGGACGGCCGCGGCGACGTGCCTCCCCCGTGCCGTCGCATCCTGGTGGTCGACGACAAGGTGGACTCCGCCGAGAGCCTCGGCACGTTGCTATGGCTCAAAGGTCATGAACCGGAGGGAATAGCTGATTCCGCCGGCATCTCGAAAGTCCGGCCCCGGAGTCAGGCACGAACTCCCGGAGGAAGGGGCTCCGGAAGAGCTAGGTGTTCGAGTTGCTCGTCTGATGGCGGCAGCATCGTCGTCCTTCTAAACGTGGAAAGTGCCAGACTGAGTTCGACTGCGCGCTGCAGAGGCCGGCTAGTGGTTTGGGCGAGAATAATCTAAAATTGTTACGAGGCGCTCCGTGAGTAGCGCACAGAAGCCACAAACCTCGAGCGTTGAGATGGAGTGGTCCTTTAGAAATCTCGTGAAGTGATTGCGTATGGCGTGCTCTCGTGGCAGGAGTGGAGAGTACACGTGTGCTGGCCTGCCTGCTCCGAGTGACGAAAGCAGTGATGAGGGGGCGCCTCCTGTTGAACCGCGGCGGGAAGCCGTGTACCCTAATCTGTCGCTGCGCGACCTCGCACCCGAAGCCATCCAGGGCTGCGACAACGTAGTGGATCACGTCGACCATGTCTGCAGAGCACAGACCTCGATCCACCTCGCCGAGCAACTCACGTGCTCGCGCGCCTTCATCCGCTGCACCCTGGCGGGATCCTGGAGGGAGCGGCTCCGGCGCGCCGGGACGAGCGCGGAGTGACCGTCTTCAGCCCCTTCGGGCTGGGCGTGCTGGACATCGCCGTTGGCAAGCAGGTGCTCGACCTCGCCCGCGCCGCAGGAAGAGGCGTGAGGATCCCGTCGTTCCTTCTGAGATGAGGAACAGCGGTTGATATGCTGGGCGCGAGCCATGGAAGATCCAACCCTTAAACAACGCACGGATTAGAATGTCGCGCATCCTCATCGTCGAGCAAGAGCCGCTCATTCGACGGACATTCGGGGCGCTTTTCGGCGAGGAAGGGTACGTGGTGATCGAGGCGAACTCAGGGGAGGAGGCGCTCGCACGCAGCGACGAGCTGCCACCCATCGTCGCACTGGTCGATTTCGATCTGCCCGGGATCGATGGGATCGAGACGGTGGGGCGCATCTGCAAGCGCAGCCCGCACACAGTGCTGGTCCTGATCACCGCGCAAGGCACCATACCCTCGACCGTCGAAGCCATGCGGCACGGCGCCTTCGACGTCCTGATCCGGCCCTTCCGCGAAGAGGAGTTCCTGAGGGTCGTCAAGCGGGCCATCGAGGTGCATCAAATGGCCAGCGAGGTCGCGATCCTACGCGTCGAACGCGAGTCCGCCTACGGCTTCAACGAGATCATCGGCGTCAGCCCGGTCATCGAGGCGGTCTTCCGAGTGATGGCCAAGGTGGCTCCGGTAAACGCCACCGTCCTCATCACCGGCGAGTCCGGAACCGGCAAGGAACTGGTGGCCCGGGCGATCCACCGCCGCAGCCAGCGTGCGCGGGGGAACTTCGTGGCGGTGAACTGCTGCGCCATCCCCCAGGCCCTGGTCGAATCCGAGTTCTTCGGTCACGAGAAAGGGGCCTTCACCGATGCTCATTTCCGGCGTATCGGCAGGTTCGAAGAAGCCCAGGGCGGCACCCTCTTCCTCGACGAGGTCGGCGACCTCGCCATGGATGCGCAGGCCAAGCTTCTGCGCGCGCTTCAGGAGCGCCAGATCACCCCGGTGGGCGGAGGCAGGCTAAGGGACCTTGACGTGCGGGTCATCGCTGCCACCAACAAGGACCTTGTCCAACTGGTGCGTGAGGAGCATTTCCGCGAGGACCTCTTCTGGCGCCTGAACGTGTTTCCCCTCCACCTGCCGCCATTACGCGAGCGCAAGGAGGATTTGGTCCTGCTCTGCGACCATTTCCTCGAACGCTTCAACCGCGAGCTCGGGCTCGCAGTTACGGGGATCTCGTCGGAGACGCGGCAGCTCCTCGTCGAGTACGCATGGCCCGGCAACATCCGTGAGCTCGAGAATACGATCTGCCGCAGCATGATCCTCTGCGAAGGCCGGATTCTGGTTCCCGCCGATCTGCCGGCCCGCATCCGCGGCGAGGTCACGGGTGACCACGACCTACCTCCCTCGGGATTCGAGGGGTTGAGTCTGACCGATGCCGTGCGGGAGGCGACCGAGAAGGTGGAGAAAATCATGATCACCTCCCGTCTGGACTCCCACCGGGGGGACCGTGCCGGGACGGCGGCAAGCCTCGGTATCAGCCGCAAGACCCTCTTCAACAAGCTGCGGCGATATCACCTCGAGTAAGGACGCGCGGCAACCGTTTACCCCTATTGGGTAAGCGCTTGCTGAATGCGGACCCAGCCACGCCGGAAGGCTCCCCTCCGCAACCTCATCAGGCACCTTTAAACCCCCTAGCTATAAAGGCTTCGGGGGGGCTCGCTACATCTATTTAAATATTTTGGCAAACTTGGCGTACCGCTTGCTCATAGACGGATTGGATGTTTTTTGGAAAGGAACAAGATGTGAGAGAAGGGGTTCTGGCGGTGATCGGCGACACACCTCTACTGAGACTGAAGCGGGCTATCCCGAATGCCCGTTTCACCCTGTTCGCCAAGCTCGAGAGCCTGAACCCCGGGGGGAGCATCAAGGACCGGCCAGCCATTGGCATCCTCAGCTACGCACTGCGCTGCGGTGAGCTCGACGCGGCGACGGTGGTCATCGAATCGAGCTCCGGCAACATGGGAATCGGGCTCGCCCAGGCTTGCACGGTGCTCGGGCTGCGCTTCATCTGCGTGGTCGATCCCAAGATCACGAAACAGAACCTCCTCCTACTCGCTGTCTACGGGGCCGAGATCGTCATGGTGTCTGAGCCGGACGCCAACGGCGAGTTCCTGCCGGCGCGGCTCCAGCGGGTCCAATCCCTGCTCGCGGAGATCCCCGGCAGTTTCTGGCCGAATCAATACGCCAATGCGATGAACACGCTGACCCACTACCAGACGACGATGCACGAGATCGCCGAGGCGTTGCAGGGAAAGATCGACTTCCTCTTCTGCGCCACCAGCACCTGCGGCACGGTCATGGGCTGCGCCGAGTACGTCCGCGATCATCGGATGCATACCAAGGTGATCGCCGTGGACGCGGTCGGCAGCGTCATCTTCGGTCATGAGAAGGGGCCGCGCCTGCTCCCCGGCATGGGAGCGGGGGTGCGGCCTGCGCTATGCCGGCCGGAGCTCGTCACGCGCTCCGTCGTGGTCTCGGATCTGGACTGCGTGATCGGTTGCCGCCGCTTGGTGCGCCGCGAGGGCTTGCTGGCCGGGGGTTCATCGGGCGGAGTCCTGATGGCGATCGAGCACATGCAGCCGGAGATCCCGCCGGGGTCAGTCTGCGTGGGAATATTCCCCGACCGAGGAGAGCGCTATCTGGACACAGTGTTTTCCGACGCATGGGTATGCGAAAACCTGGGCGACATCAGTGCTCTCAAAGAGCTGCCCAACGCATTCGAGCTCCCGACGGTCCCACGGCCCCCGCAGGGCCCAGTGGCAACTCCTGGTTCCGGGTAGCCATTTACCGCCGATTAATCAAATTTCGCGAAGAAGATATTTTGCACTTCAATCAATACAGTACGATAGTCTCTTTGCTACGCGAACGCGCTGCCGAACGTCCTGAGAGGATCGCTTACACGTTTTTGGCCGACGGCGAGATCGAAGCCGCGCGGCTCACGTATGCAGAGCTGGACCGGCAGGCGCGGGAGATCGGGGTCGCGCTGGCCGGGATGGGTGCGGCGGGGGAACGGGTGGTCTTGCTGTTCCCTCCAGGCCTCGAGTTCATCAGCGCGTTTTTCGGCTGCCTGTATGCCGGGGCGATCGCAGTGCCTGCCTACCCGCCCCGCTCGCGCGGTCTCCCGCGGCTGCGGGCCATCATGGAGGATGCCCGGCCTCGGATGGTGCTGACCACCGGCGAGCTCCTCACCAAGGCACGGGCGCTCCTGGGTGGGCTGGCCGATCTCCCACCGGTCTCCTGGCTGGCGACCGAGTCTCTGGTGGAGCGGGCCGGGGAGTGGCGGCAGCCGCAGATCGACGGCGACACGATCGCTTTCCTGCAATACACCTCCGGCTCGACCTCGACCCCCAAAGGGGTCATGGTCAGCCACGCCAACCTCCTGCACAACGAGGAGATGATCCGCCGCGCCTTCGGCCAGTCCGAGGAGTCGGTGATCCTCGGTTGGCTGCCGCTCTACCACGATATGGGGCTGATCGGGAATGTGCTGCAACCCCTGTATGTGGGGGCACCGTGCATCCTGATGTCGCCCATCGCCTTCCTGCAGCAGCCGCTGCGCTGGCTGGCCGCAATCTCGCGCTACCGGGCGACGACGAGCGGCGGCCCTAACTTCGCCTACGAGCTGTGCGTACGCAAGATCACCGAGGAGCGGAGAGCCGGCCTGGATCTGTCGAGTTGGCGCGTGGCGTTCAACGGCGCTGAGCCGGTGCGCGCCGAGACGCTGGACCGCTTCGCCGAGACCTTCGCCCCTTGCGGGTTCCATCGTGAGGCGTTCTACCCTTGTTACGGGCTGGCGGAGGCGACCCTGTTCGCCGCCGGCGGCCGGCTGGAGGAGCCGTCGGTCGTCGCCGCCTTCGCTTCGGCGGGCCTTGAGCAGGGGAGGGCCGAGCCTGCCGCCGGCGGCCGCAATCTCGTCGGTTGCGGCGGCGCCTGGATGGAGCAGCGCATCGAGGTGGTCGACCCCGAGTCGGCAACTCTCTGCCCGCCGGCGCGGAGCGGCGAGATCTGGATCGCCGGCCCCAGCGTGGCCGGCGGCTACTGGGGACGGCCCGAGGCCACGGAGCGCGATTTCGGCGCCCGTCTGGCTGGAGATCCCACGGCCGGACCCTTCCTGCGCACTGGCGATCTCGGCTTCTTCGACGCTGACGGCGAGCTGTTCGTCACCGGCCGCCTCAAGGATCTGGTCATCCTGCGGGGGCGCAACCACCACCCACAGGACATCGAGCTGACTGCGGAGCGGGCTCATCCGGCGCTGCGCCCCGGTTGCGGCGCGGCCTTCTCGGTGGAGATCGGCGGGGAGGAGCGGCTGATCATCGTCCAGGAGCTGGAGCGGAGCGCCGACGTCGCGCCGCAAGAGGTGGCGGACGCCATCCGCTCCGCGGTGGCGCAGGAGCACGAGATCCAGGTCCAGGAGATCGTGCTGACCCGGATGGGGACGATCCCCAAGACGTCGAGCGGCAAGATCCAGCGCTACGCCTGCCGGGCGGGGTATCTGGCCGGCGATCTCACCGTGGTGGCGCGGAGCGAGGTCGGGGCTTCCGAGGAGCTCGCCGAGGTTGGCGCGGAGTGGGGGGAGACGGAGCTGACGCGCCAGGCGCTGCTCGCCCTCGAGCCCGGCGAGCGGCTCGCGGTTCTCGAGCCCTACCTGCGCCAGTGCGCGGCGCGCGTGTTGCGGGTTCCCCCGGCGCGGCTCGAGCCGGACCAGCCGCTCACGGCGCTGGGCCTGGATTCGCTGAGCGCAGTGGAGGTCAAGCAGGAGGTGGAGCGGCGTCTGGACACCACGGTGCCGCTCGTCGCGCTGCTCGAAGGGGCGACGCTGCGCAGTCTCGCCACGGAGCTGGCGGAGCGGCTCTCCGAGGCCCGCGTGGCCGGGCCCGTGCTGGCCGCCGGTCCGCCGCGGACCGAGCTGCCGCTCTCCCATGGTCAGAAGGCGCTCTGGTTCCTGCAGCGGATGGCACCGGCGAGCGCCGCTTACCACATCCTCGGCGCGGCGCGGATCGCGGGCCAGCTGGACGTCGACGCCCTGCGGCGCGCCTTCCAGGCGCTCGTCGACCGGCATCCGGCGCTGCGCACCACCTACCACGCCCGGGCCGGCGAGCCGGTGCAGCGGGTGCACGAGACGATGGCGGTCGGCTTCCTCTATGAAAAGGCCGAGGGGCTGGCGGGCGAGGAACTCGCCGCGCAGCTCCGCCGCGAGGCCTACCGCCCGTTCGATCTGGAGAACGGTCCGCTGCTGCGCGTCACCCTCATGCGGACCGCGCCGGGCGAGCATGCCCTCGCGCTCGCCGTGCACCACATCGCCGCCGACTTCTGGTCTCTGGCCGTGCTGGTCCACGAGCTGGGGCGGCTGTACGGCCGCGAAACCGGAGAGGCGGCGGAGCCGCTCGCGACTCTGCCGCTCACCTACGGCGACTGGGTGCGCTGGCAGACCGCGCGGCTCGCCGGGGACGAAGGGGAGCGCCTGTGGGACTGGTGGCGGAGAGCCCTGCCGGCGCCGCCGCCCGACCTCGACCTGCCGACCGACCGGCCGCGCCCCGCGGCGCGGACCGATCGCGGCGCCTCGCTGGGGCTGGCCCTGGGGAGCGATCTCAGCGACCGGATTCACGCCCTTGCCCGGTCCTCCGGCGCCACTCTGTTCATGACGCTGCTGGCGGGCTTCCAGGCCGTGCTCCACCGCTACACCCGGCAGGAGGAGGTGGCGGTCGGATGCCCGGCCGCCGGGCGTGGCGCTCCTGAGCTGGCCGGTCTGGTCGGCTACTTCGTCAACCCGGTCGTGGTGCGCGGCGACGCCGCCGGCGATCCGCAGTTCGGCACCTTCCTTGGCCGCGTGCGGCGGTGGGCTCTCGGCGCTCTCGAACACCAGGAGTATCCGTTCGACCTGCTCACCAAACGCCTGCAGCCGGTGCGCGACCCCAGCCGGTCGCCCCTGTTCCAGGCGATGTTCGTGCTGCAGAAGTCGCACCGGCCGGAGCAGCGCGCCCTCGCCCCGTTTGCGCTGGGGACTCCCGGAGCGGAGATCCGGCTCGGCCCTCTCGTCCTCTCCTCGCTGTCGTTGGGAGAGCGGCGGGTACAGCTCGATCTCACGCTCGAGATGGCGGACGGCGTGGAGGGGCTCGCCGCCTCCCTCGTCTTCAACGCTGACCTCTTCGATGCGGCGACCGCCGAGCGCCTGCTCGTCCATCTGCGCTCGCTGCTCGCCGGGGCCGTCGCCGATCCCGGCCGCACCCTCCTCGAGCTGCCGCTGCTGACCGTCGGCGAGACCTCCCAGATCCTGGTGGACTGGAACGCGACCGCCGCCGGGTATCCGGCCGAGCGCACTCTGCACGAGCTTTTCGCGGAGCAGGCCGAGCGCACGCCCAGGCGGGTGGCATTGACTGCCGCTCTGCTCTCTCCCGGCGAGAGCGAGTCGCTGACCTACAGCGAGCTTGCGAGCCACGCCCGCCGGCTCGCGCACCATCTCGCCGCAATGGGGATCGGCCCTGAGGTGCCAGTCGGCGTCTTCACCGACCGCTCGTCCGCCATGGTGGTCGCTCTGCTGGGCGTGCTCGAGGCGGGCGGCGCCTACGTGCCGATCGATCCGTCCTATCCCGCGGACCGCGTGAGCCACATGCTCGACGACTCGCGGGCGCCGATCGTCCTCACTCTCGAACGGCTGCGGCCGGCGCTCGCCAGCTATCCGGGACGCCTGCTCTGCCTCGACTCCGACTGGCCGGAGATCGCGCGCCAGCCGGAGACGCCGCTCGGCCGCAGGGCGGTTCCCGACAACCTGGCCTACGTCATCTATACCTCGGGCTCGACCGGCCGTCCCAAGGGGGTCCAGGTCTCCCATCGCGGGGTCGTCAACTTCCTGACCGCCATGGCGCGGCGGCCGGGGATCGACGCCGACGACGTGATGGTGTCGGTCACCACGCTCTCCTTCGACATCGCCGGGCTAGAGCTGTACCTGCCGTTGATCCGCGGCGCGCGGGTGGTGCTCGCCAGCCGCGAGACCGCTGCGGACGGCGTCGCGCTGCGCCGGTTGCTCGTCGACGCCGGGGCGACCGTGATGCAGGCCACTCCGGCCACCTGGCGTCTGCTGCTCGCCGCCGGGTGGGAGGAACCGCCGATCCGCGTGCTGTGCGGCGGCGAGGCGCTGCCGTGGGAGCTGGCGGACCGCCTCCACGCGCGCGCCACCTCGGTGTGGAACCTCTACGGCCCGACGGAGACCACGATCTGGTCGGCGGTCCATCGCCTGGAGCCGGAGACCGGCGGTGCGGCTGTCGTCTCGATCGGACGGCCGATCGCCAACACCGGCCTCTACCTTCTCGACGCCGCGCTGCGCCCGGTGCCGGTGGGGGTCGCCGGCGAGCTGTTGATCGGCGGCGACGGCCTGGCGCGCGGCTACCGCGGGCGGCCCGACCTCACCGCCGAGAAGTTCATCCCTGATCCGGTGAGCGGCGTGCCCGGCGCGCGCCTCTACCGCACCGGCGACCTGGCGCGTTTCCGTCTGGGCGGTGACATCGAGTTCCTGGGCCGGCTCGACCACCAGGTCAAGATCCGTGGCTTCCGCATCGAGCT
>DASUNJ010000109.1:0-5140 GCA_036277235.1 Thermoanaerobaculia bacterium
GTTCATCACCCTGCCGCTGGTCTACACGGAGCACCCCCACGGCAAGGGGCACAACCTGGGGATGTACCGTCTCCACGTGCACGACCGGCGGACGACCGGCATGCACTGGCAGATCGGCAAAGGAGGAGGCTTCCACTACGCCATCGCCGAAGAGCGCGGGGAGGACCTCGCCGCGACCGTCTTCCTCGGCGGACCGCCCGCGCTCATCCTGGCCGCCATCGCGCCGCTGCCGGAAAACGTGCCCGAGCTGATGCTCGCCTCGCTGATCGCGGGCGAGCGGCTGCGCCGGGTCGATCCCCCTCCGGCGGGAAGGCACCCGCTGATCGCCGAGGCCGAATTCGCCCTGATCGGCCGGGTGCCTCCTTTCGAGAGGCGTCCGGAGGGTCCGTTCGGGGACCATTACGGCTATTACTCCCTTCAGCACGACTATCCGGTCTTCCACGTGGATCGGATGGCCCGGCGCCGGGATGCAATTTATCCGGCGACGGTGGTGGGCAAGCCGCGGCAGGAGGACTTCTTCATCGGCGACCTCCTGCAGGAGCTGCTCTCGCCGCTCTTCCCTCTGGTCATGCCGGGCGTGCAGGCCCTCTGGTCCTACGGCGAGACGGGCTATCACTCGCTGGCCGGAGCCGTGGTCCGGGAGCGCTACAAGCGCGAGGCCATGGCCTCGGCCTTCCGCATCCTGGGCGAAGGGCAGCTCTCGCTGACCAAGTTCCTGCTGGTCACCGACCGGCCGGTCGATTTGAAGGATTTCCCGGCCACGCTCGCCCACATCCTGGAGCGCACCCACCCCGAGACCGACCTCTATGTCTTCTCAAACCTTTCCATGGACACCCTCGACTACACCGGTCCGGCCGTGAACGAGGGCTCGAAGGGAGTCTGGCTCGGGCTCGGGGAGCCGGTGAGGGAGCTGCCGAGGGAGTTTTCCGGAGAGGTCCCGATCGGGGTGACGGACGTGCGCGTCTTCTGTCCCGGCTGCCTGGTGATCGGTGGCCCCTCCTTCGCGGACGAGCCCGGCGCCGCCGCCCGGATCGTCCGGCACGCCGCTTTCGCGGACTGGCCGCTGCTGGTCCTGACGGACGAGCCCCGGCGCGCCGCGGTAAGCCCGATGAACTTCCTCTGGACCACCTTCACCCGCTTCGAGCCCGCCGCCGACCTCCATGCGTCCGAGATAAGCGTGGTAAGGAACCATCTCTCCTACAAGCCGCCGATCCTGATCGACGCCCGTCTCAAGCCGGGCTTCCCGGGGGAGCTTTTCTGCGATGAGGAGACGGCGGCGACCGTCACCCGGCGATGGAGCGAGTACTTCCCGGATGGGCGGGTGGAGATGGGGGATTCGGGGCTGGGACACCTGACGCCGTAGGCGCGGGCTACGCAGTCCGGGCGAGGATGGAGACCTCTTTGTCGAGACGGTCTCCGAGTCTGTCCTTTTCAATCTCCAGGTCGTAGTGCGCCTGAAGGTTGAGCCAGAACCGCTCGGACGTGCCGAAATAACGAGCCAGGCGCAGTGCTGTATCGGCCGAGATTGACCGCTTCCCTTGGACGATCTCGTTGATCCGGCGCGGAGGCACGCTGACGTCCCTGGCCAGCCGGTATTGGCTGATCCCAAGTGGGTTCAGAAACTCCTCGAGAAGGATCTCTCCGGGATGAATGGGGGGCATCTTCTGCTCAGACATGACCGGCCTCAGTGATAGTCGACGATCTCGACGTCATAGGCGTCTCCGTCCTTCCAGACGAAGCAGATTCGCCACCTTTCGTTGATCCGGATGCTGTGCTGCCCCTCCCGGTCCCCGGAGAGCCTCTCCAGCCGGTTCCCAGGGGGTGTCCGCAGGTCCTGGAGCGACTCGACGGAATGGAGGAGGACCAGTTTCCTCAGTCCGGCTCGTGAAATTTCCGGGGGCAGCCGCCGCGATCCCTGACGGATGAAGAGCCTCTCGGTCTCGGAATCGCGGAAGCTCCGGATCATCGGCCTCCATGATAACGCGGCGCGTTAACAGATTCCAGGGTGTATATTCGTGCCGCTCAGGAGGTCCCTCATGATCGAGCCCACCACGGCGTCGGAGCTGTCTGGATTCGAGGCTCGGGCACCTCACAGGCTGATCTCTATTGCCCAAGCCCTGAGAACCACCGCCGCGGATCGATGCTGCCAAGCGCGCTGATGCGCAAGTCGGATGGGCCTTCCCCGCTGCGCGGCACGCTGGCGAAAAGGCGCAGGTTGACCCGGAACCACTCGGTACCGATCCGGGGAAGCACAATATCCCCCTCGAAGAAATACCGATCCGATTCGTCGCTGAATACCGCGGGAACTGTCCCATCCTCCGAGGCAGGCTCAATCTCCACCTTCTCCCAAAGCTTGTCCGAGGCCAAACCGGCCTGGATGTATCCGGCGGTGTTTTCGAGCGAATCTCCAATTCGTCCGGCATTGAGCGCCTCAAATGTGTTGCGAAGCCCGATGAAGGCTCTCTCCCGCGTTTCCAGGCGCTCGCCAGTCGTGCCCGGAACGGAGGAAAGCCCCCAACCCAAAACCATTCCGAGCCTCGGGGCTCTCGGATTGTTGGCCACGATGTACACGGTGGTTTCCAGGACTCCGCCGCCACTTTCAAAAGGATTGAACTCGTCATCCTCAGAGTCGTCCGTCGAGCCGCTCCCATTGCCATCGTCATCATCCGTCTCTTCTTCCTCGTCGACGGCACCGATCGCCGAGTAGCGGACGGAAGCGCCGCTCTGAAGCCAGTCGTACCAATAGAAACGGAAGATGGAGGCCACCTCTGCGTTGGTCTCCCAGCTTCCATCTCCTTGCAGGTTGAATACCGAACCGAGATCGAAGTTCAGGCTGTGCTTGTCGAGCACTTTCAACTGGGGCTTCTCGGGACCTCTCTTACGCGCTGGGCAGACATCATCAATCTCGTCTTTCAGGGCCGTGTACCTCAACCCGACCAATCCTCCCGCCTTGAGGAGCGCCTTACGATCCAGGTACAAAGAGGCGGTTGAGCCGTTTTCGGTGGCCTGCAGGCAGAACGTGACTCCCTCGGAAAGTCCGTTCCCTTCCGATTCGAAGTCAGAGCACTCCTTTCGCGGTCCGCTCGAAACGGCCGGAAGCAACCGTGCAGGCTCGAATGGGAACTTGCACGTCCCCGACTCGCGCTTCTTTTCACCGTTCAGAACGTCCTCACACTTCTTCTCTTGCTCCTTGTCCCACCCGTCGTTGGGCGGCTCTAAGTAATTGAGCTTGACGATGAACGCCTGGGCAGGGTCCGCCGTGGCCGTCAGCTTCACGAGATCGTAGCCCTGCCAAGTGAAGGAAAAGTCGGGCGTGTTGCACGTCTCCTTGTCCTCGTCGTCTTCCGCCGGCTGGTTCTCGTCTTCCGGATCGTCCGCCTCTTCTTGAGCCCAGACCGGCTGACTGACTGCGACTCCCAGGAGCAGCAGGAGAATTGCCAGGGCACCATGGATTTTCGAGTGGAATCGACGCATTTCTTACCTTTCTGACGGCCGGGATGGGGCCGTCCTCCGTCCTCTCATGAGCGCATTGCTCCTCTTGAGACGGACCCATGCCGTCATTTCCACACTTGGCTGGCAAGGCGGTATCATTCCTATGGAGGTCCCTCATGATCGAGCCCACCACCACCCGGATGCCGCTGGAAGCCCGACCCGGAGCTACCGCGAAGCTCCGCCGCAGGATGCTCAACCCGTTCCTGATGCGCGGCTTTTTCCTGACGAAGCTGCCGCTGGCGCTGGTCGCGGGGCTGCGCCTCCGGGAGCTGACCGAGGAGCGCTGCGTCGCCACCGTGCCCTATGGCTGGCGATCGACGAACCCCTTCCGCTCGACCTACTTCGCGGCGCTCAGCATGGCGGCCGAGCTGTCCACCGGTGCGCTCGCCATGGCGGCCGTCGAGAGCGCTCCGAAGCCGGTTGCACTGCTCATCACCGGCCTGACCGCGAGCTTCGAGAAGAAGGCCACCGGCCTCACCACCTTCACCTGCACCGACGGCCCCAGACTCTTCGAGGCCGTGGCCCAAACGATCGCGACGGGCGAGCCCGTGGCCGTCGAGGTTCCGACGGTGGGCACGTCCCCCGACGGCGTCGTGGTGGCCCGCTTTACGTTCACCTGGTCGTTCAAGGTCCGTAGGTGAGGATCGCCCTCGCCCAGCTCTCCGCCGGACCGGACCGGTCTGCCAACCTGGTCCGCGCTCTGGAGACGATGACCGCGGCGAAGCGGGCCGGGGCGGATTTGATCGCGTTTCCCGAGGTCATCCTCGACCGCTTCTTTCCCCAGGTGCCCGGCGACCGCGAGGCGCTGAAGCTGGCCGAACCGATCCCCGGACCCACCGCCGGTGCCGTGGCAGCGAAGGCGCGAGAGCTCGGGCTCGTCACCGTTTTCAACCTCTACGAGCTTTCAGAGGGTCATCGCTTCGACAGCTCGCCGGTCTTCGATGCCGACGGCACCCTCCTCGGCATTACGCGGATGGTCCACATCACCGACTATGAAGGATTCCACGAGCAAGACTATTACCATCCCGGGGACAAGGGAGTGCCCGTCTATGAGACGCGGGTTGGAAAGGTCGGCGTGGCGATCTGCTACGACCGGCACTACCCCGAGGTCATGCGCGCCCTGGGCATGGCCGGGGCCGAGCTGGTAGTGATTCCCCAGGCGGGGACGGTCGGCGAGTGGCCCGAGGGACTCTACGAGGCCGAGGTCCGAACGGCCGCGTTCCAGAACGGCTACTTCGCGGCCCTGGCGAACCGCGTCGGGCTCGAAGCCCAGCTCCACTTCTCCGGCGAGTCCTTCGTGGTGGACCCGGAGGGCCGGGTGGTCGCCAGGGGCAAGAGCCTGGAAGAGGATCTGGTCCTCGCGGATCTTGATTTCTCGATGTGCGCGTCTTCAACGGCCCGCAAGCTCTTCTGGCGGAACCGGCGGCCGGAGCTGTACAGGAACTGGCTGTAGGCCCGCCTACCAGGGAATCTGACGCCGGTCGCGGAAGAACCCGCCCGTCGGACCGCCATCCGAGAGCGTCGCCAGCCAGACGACTGTGTCCGCGCCCTTCTCCACTGGCCGCGGCGCTCCCTCTCCTCCCATCTCGGTCTGCACCCAGCCGGGACACATCGTGTTGACGAGGATGTTGGTGCCGTGCAGCTCGTC
>DASUNJ010000110.1:0-2190 GCA_036277235.1 Thermoanaerobaculia bacterium
GGAAGTCGCCTCTGAGCGGTCTACCGGCGGATGGGGAGAAGACGGTCGTCTACTGTCCGGGCGGGCTGCCCACCCCCGAGCAGATGGCCGAGATCCTCTCCTATCACCTGGAGGAGGCCACCAGGGCGGACCCGGGTATCACGTTCGGTCCCGACATCAATTGCAACGAAGTGGTCATGCAGCGCCTCGCTGACATCCATCGCCTGGGCAACCATGTTTCCGGCCTTCTCCACGGAAAGGGCGGGTTGTCGATCGACGGCCAGGGCTACACGGCCCGGGGTCTTGAGGCTGCCTTGGTTGCGGCGGCGCGCCGGCTGGGCTGGGACCTCTCGAAGATGAGGGCGGTGATCCAGGGCTTCGGAGCGGTCGGGGCGCACACGGCGAGGAACCTGCGGAGACACGGGATCGCGATCCATGCGGTGAGCACGGTACACGGCGCGCTGGTGTCCGAGACTGAGGAGGGCCTCGACGTCGAGGAGCTCTTTGCAGACTGGTTGACTTATCGGGAGCAAGGCCGCAGCGACGACGCTTTCAAGAAGTTCCTGGAGTCTCCTCCCAGGGGTGCCCGAATTCTCGATAAGGAAGAGATCCTGCTCCAGCGGGCCGAGATCTTCGTCCCCGCGGCGAGGACCGACGTTCTGGGGATGCCCGAGGAGGCCGCCGGCAAACCGGGCATGGTGGACGTGACCCGCTTCGTCGAAGTCACGGGGGCCAAGGTGGTCGTGGAGGGGGCGAACCATCCGGTGACCGATGATGCCGAGGAGTACTTGGAGAACCACGGCGTGTTCATTCTGCCCGACTACCTGATCAATTGCGGAGGCCTGATCGGCTGCTGGGCCGACTGGGTCTACCGCCGTGAGCTTCAAGGAAGCGATGGCGACGCTTGGTACCACCAGCTCAACGAGAGCGTTCCTCGATACATCAGCAAGATCGTCGGGGAGAACATCCCGGGCGTCCTCGAAATCACCCAGGACCGACCGCAAGGGATGAGAAAGGCTGCGGAGAATCTGGCCCGGCGGCGGCGCGAGGAGCTTGCCGAACGGTTCCGGCAGGCTCCGGACGGCTCTGATGGACGTGACTTCGCGAGACTCTGCTTGGACAGTCTACTGGATTGATTGGGAAGTACTGCGTCTCCATGGCAGGCAAGAACTTTCCTGAGCTCGAGCGCGACATCCTCGCCTTCTGGGAGCGCGAGCAGTGCTTCCAGAAGCTCGTGGAGAAACGCCGTGGCCTTCCACCATGGTCCTTCCTCGACGGCCCCATTACCGCCAACAACCCCATGGGCGTGCACCACGCTTGGGGGCGCACCTACAAGGACCTCTACCAGCGCTTCCACTCCATGACCGGGCACGAGCTGCGGTATCAGAACGGATTTGACTGCCAAGGGCTCTGGGTGGAGGTCGAGGTCGAGAAAGAGCTGGGGTTCAAATCCAAGCGGGACATCGAGGAGTACGGCATAGCGCCGTTCGTAGAGAAGTGCAAGGAGCGCGTCCGCAAGTACGCGGCCATCCAGACCAATCAGTCGGTCCGGCTCGGCTACTGGATGGACTGGGACAACTCGTATTACACGATGTCCGATGAGAACAACTACACCATCTGGCAGTTTCTCAAGAAATGCCATCAACGTGGGTTCGTCTATCATGGCATGGACTCCATGCCCTGGTGCCCCCGGTGCGGCACGGGGATCTCCCAGCACGAGATCTCCAATGAAGAGCGGCCTGAGGTGGTCCATCGCTCCCCGACGGTCAAGTTTCCCCTGCACGGCCGGCCTGGAGAGTTCCTCCTGGCATGGACGACAACGCCATGGACCCTCACCGCCAACGTGGCCTGCGCGGTTCACCCCGAGCTGATCTACGTGAAGGCGCGCCAGGGCGATGAGATCTACTACCTTCTGAAGGATCGTCTGGAGACCGTGACGCGAAAGAAAGGTCCGGTCGAGGTCCTCGGAGAGCTTCCGGGGGCGGCCTTGGTGGGCTGGACCTACGACGGCCCCTTCGATGAGCTGCCGGCGCAGCACCCCGAGGCTCATCGCGTCATCCCCTGGAAGGAGGTCAGCACCGCCGAGGGCACCGGCATCGTTCACATCGCCCCCGGCTGCGGCAAGGAGGACTACGAGCTGGGGATCGAGCACGGGCTGCCTGCGATCGGTCCGATCGACGAGTTCGGCGCTTTCGTCGAAGGGTTCGGCCC
>DASUNJ010000111.1:0-11378 GCA_036277235.1 Thermoanaerobaculia bacterium
CTGACTGGCGCGGAACAGGTCCCCGCCCGCGAGCCGGGGACCGGCGGCCGGCACGCTCCAGAAGTGCAGGATCCGGCCGGGCGTCTCATCGAGGCCGTCGAGCAGCCGCCGGTAGCCGCCGGAATCGGAGGGATCGATCACGTAGTCGCCCTCGCCCACCCGGGCGAAGCCGGTGCCGACCCGGGCCGTGACCACCTGCCGGCCCTCCGCGCGCAGCCGCTCCACGAGCTCGTCTCCAAGCCCCGTGTCGTCGACCAGGGCGAGCCAGGTCTCCTCCGCCGGCCCGACGGAGCCCGCACGGCGCGCTGGCGCGGTCTGCCGCCAGAGGGGGAGGTAGAACCACTCCGCGGGATCGGCCTTCTTGCCCGCCTGCGGCCGGGGCGCGGCCGGCTGGTCGTCGGCGGGCGGATCGACCCAGAAACGCCGGGGTTCGAACGGGTAGGTGGGAAGCGGAACGCGCCGCCGCCGCTCATGGGCGCAGAACCCCTTCCAGTCGACCGGCACCCCTACCAGCCAGAGCTTGGCGAGCGCGCCGAGCAGGTGAGCGCCTTCGGGCTCTTCCGCCGCGGCCGCGGGGAGCGACGCGATCGTCCTCCCCTCCCCGCCGGCCAAGGCGAGGGCCGCCGCGAGTTCGCCGTCGCGGCCGATCTCCAGCAGCGCGCGCTCGCCGTCGCGCAGCACGAACGGGATGCTGGGGAGCTTCGGCAGCGGCTCCGCGGCGGCCGTCCCGGCCGGAGCCGTGAGCAGCGCCAGCGCCTCCTCGACGGTGAGCAGGCCGGCGACGCAGGCCGCCGCGAGCTCGCCCGCGCCTTCGCCAGCCACCGCCTTGGGCGTCACGCCCCACTCCTTCCACAGCCGGGCCAGAGCGTAGCCGGCTACAAATCGTGCCGCGTCCGAGAGACCCGCCGGCGGATCCCCCAGGAGCCTGCCGGGAGCCAGGCCCAGACGCTCGCCGCAGCCGTCCACGATTCGGCGATAGGTGGGCTCCTGCTGATAAAGGGCAGCGCTCGGCCCCTCCCCGTGCGGGAAGAGGAACGTCACCTCGCGGTCCATGGTCGCGACCCCGGTGAGCATCCGCTCGGGTGCTTCGAGGGCGGCCGCCGCGTCGTCCGGGCCCGCAGCGACGAGGGCCCTGCGGTGCTGGAAGGCCTTGCGGCCCACCTGGAGGGTGAAGGCCACGTCGGCCAGGTCCCCCCCGTGGTGCTCCCGCAGGTGCTGCGCGAGGTTGGCGCCCGCCGCCGCCAGCGCTTCCGGCGTCTTGGCCGAGAGCAGCAGCAGCTGCCAGGCGCGCGACGGCGACCCCGGGGAAGTCTCGGGGGCCTCCTCGAGGACCACGTGCGCGTTGGTCCCGCCGATGCCGAAGGCGCTGACTCCTGCCCGCCGGGGAGAGCCATCGGCGGGCCACTCGCGCAGCTCGGTGTTGACGTAGAACGGGCTGTTCGCGAAGTCGATCCTGGGGTTCGGCTCACTGTAGTGCAGGCTCGGGGGGATGAGCCGGTTCTCGAGCGCCAGGACGGCCTTGATCAGGGACGCGACGCCGGATGCCCGGTCGAGGTGCCCCACGTTCGGCTTTAGCGAGCCGATCCCGCAGAACTGCTTCCTGCCGGTGTAGGAGCGGAACACGCTGGCGAGCGCTGCGATCTCGATGGGATCGCCCAGGGCCGTGCCGGTGCCATGAGCCTCGATGTAGCCGAGTGTGTCGGGGTGGACGTCCGCGTTGGCCAGCGCCTCGGCGATGACCTGGGCCTGGCCGTCGACGCCGGGCGCGGTGTAGCTCGCCCTCATCGCACCGTCGTTGTTGACGGCGACCCCCTTGATCACCGCGTGGACCCGGTCGCCGTCGGCGAGCGCGTCGGCGAGGCGCTTGAGCACGACGAGGCCGACGCCGTTGCCGAGTGGCGCCCCCTGGGCGCGAACGTCGAAGGCGCGGCAGCGCCCGTCAGGCGAGGTCACCCCGCCCTCCTGGTAGAAGTAGCCGACGTTCTGGGGGACCATGATCGCCACGCCGCCGGCCAGCGCCATGTCGCAGGCTCCGCTGGCCAGGCTCTCGCAGGCGACGGCGATGGCGACCAGAGAGGTGGAGCAGTAAGTCTGTACGGTATAGCACGGACCGCGCAGGTTGAGCAGGTAGGCCGTCCGGGTCGCCAGCGAGTCCTTGTCGTTGCCCAGCGCGAGCTGCAGCTCGCCCACCGAACGGACGAGGTCGCGGTTGGGATAGAGGTTGTTGAGCAGATAGGTGCTGATGCCGGTGCCCGCGACGAGGCCGATCGCGCCGCCGTACCCCTCCGGATCGTAGCCCGCGTTCTCCAGGGCCTCCCAGGCGCAGGTCAGGAAGAGCCGTTGCTGCGGGTCCATGGTCTCCGCCTCGCGGGGGTTGAAGCCGAAGAACGCGGCGTCGAAGAGGTCGACCCCCTCCAGGGGAGAGCCCGCCTTGACGTACGTGGGGTTGCGCAGGATCTCCTCCGGCACGCCGGCCGCGAGCAGCTCGTCGTCGGTGAAGAGCCGGATGGACTCCACCCCGGCGCAGAGGTTGCTCCAGAACCGCTCGACGCTCGGGGCGCCCGGGAAGCGCCCCGCCATCCCGATGACGGCGACGTCAGATCCCTCAGCCGTCTCCGCTTCCATGCCATCCGCCCCGCTCACAGCTCCGTCTCCTGCGCCGGCAGGTCCGCCGTGGCCTTCAGGCCTGGCCGGCCCCGCCGCTGGCGCCGCAGCCGGCCGCGGTCGTTGCTGATGTCGAACGAAAGGGCCTCCGCCGCCGGGCGCGCCAGGATGCCGGCGAGCCCGCGCACTGTCGGAGCGGTGAACAGATCCGCCACGGAGAGCTGGGCCTGCAGGTCCTTCTGCACCCGGGCCACGACCTGCAGCCCGATGAGCGAGTTGCCGCCCAGCTCGAAAAAAGCGTCGTGGATGCCGACCTGCTCGACCCCGAGGAGGTCCTGGAAGACCTCCGCCAGCTTGCGCTCCATCTCGTCGGCGGGGGCGACGAACGGGTTTTTGAGGTTGGGCCGCGAGAAGCGGGGCCGTGCGGACCTGGCTTTCTCGATCGTGTCGAGGAAGCCGGCGGTGGTGAGCGCACGCGCCTGCGCGAGCAGCGTCTCCAGCCCCTGGGGCAGGACCGCCATCTGGTGATGCCGGCCGTCCAGGATGCGCGTGAGCGCCTCGCATCCCTCCGCGAAGGAGATGCCGAACTCGGCGCGCAGGCGGCGCACCTGCTCGCGGAGGTCCGGCAGCCCCTGCAGCAGGGTGTCCTGCCAGGAATCCCACTGCCAGGGACCCCAGTTGACCGCCGCGGTGAAAGCGGCGCATCGCCTCCCGGCGCCTTGGGCAAAGGCGTCGAGAAACAGGTTCGCAGCGCAATAGTCCACCTCGCCAACACCTCCCGTAATGGAGGAGCTCGAAGAGAACAGGACCATGAACTCCGGCCGGTCTGGCTCGAGCAGCTCGTCTAGAAGAAGAGTGCCGGCAACCTTCGGAGACAGGACACCCGCCGCCTGGCTTCTTTCCTTGCGCTGGATCAACCCCTCGCCGGGGACGCCCGCCGCGTGCACCACGCCGTCGAAAGGACCGAAGCGGGCGCGGGCCTGCGCCAGGGCTTCCGTCAGCGCCGCGCGGTCGGCCACGTCGGCCGCCGCCACCAGGACCTCGGCCCCCAGAGCCTCGAGCGCCTCGACCCGCTCGATCCTGCGGCTCACCGGATCGGCCGGGCGGTCGCGCCAGGACGCCCACTCCTCGCGCGGGGGGAGCGGCGAGCGTGAGACCAGCACCAGCCTGGGGCGGACGGTCCGCGCCAGGTGCTCGGCCACCGCGAGGCCGAGGCCGCCCAGTCCGCCGGTGACCAGGTAGACGCCCCTGTCGCGGAGCCGGACAGGCTGCTGCCGCAGCGCGGGCAAGGGCGCCGGCTCGAGCCTCTCGACCCAGCGATAGCGCCCCCGCCAGGCTACGCGTCCGCCGTCCGCTGCCGCGGTCATCTCGGCCAGCAGGTCGTCCACGAGGCCGTCCCATCCGCGTTGCCCGCCGGCCAGGTCGAGGTCGACGGTCCGGCACGAGAAGTTGGGGTACTCCTGCGGGATCACCTGGCAGGGGCCGAGCACCGTGGCCTGGAGGGGGTTGAGGAGGTCACCGCCCAGCACGTCGCAGGCATTGCTGGAGACGGCATGAATGCGCAGAGGATCGACGTAGCCCTGACGGCCCAGGGCCTGCGCCAGGAAAAGCAGGCTGTAGAAGCCGGGCTCCAGCGCCGCGTCTGCCTGCTCGGGGGGGAGCTCCGGCGTGTCCAGGCTCCACAGGTGGGCAAAGTCGGCCGGCGGCCACCCTGAGACGCGGAGGTGCTTCAGCAGCTCTTCATAATCGCCGGCCAAGTGCGGGCGCAGCGTATAGGCCGCCTCGCCGAGGCGCTGGAAAGCATGGCCCGGCCGCACCGTCACGGCCCGGGCTCCGGCCCGGCGCAGGCGCTCTGCGAGGCGGTCGCCCAGCCCCAGGCCATCCGCGAACACCAGCCAGGATCCCCCCTCGAGGACGGAGCCGGAAGGGGGGGGCAGGGGAGCGCGCCGCCACCCGGGGGTGTAGAACCAGCTCTCCAGGTCGCTGCGCTTGACGGCCACCGGATCGGCGGCGCCGGTCAAGGAGGGCCTGCGGGCGTCGATCCAGTAGCGCTGATGCTCGAAGGGATAGGCAGGGAGCGGGATCCGGCGGCGCCGCTCGCCCTGGTTGAACCCTTTCCAGTCTACCTCGGCGCCGGCGAGCCAGAGCCGGGCCAGGGTGGCGAGGAGGAAGGCGACGTCGGACTGGCTGTCGTAGCGGTGCCGCAAGGAGGGCAGGGCGACCCGCTCCGCGCCGTCCCCCCCGGCGCGGTCCTGCAGGGCGGCGCTGGTGAGCGCCTGGCCCGGCCCGACCTCCAGCAGGATGGAGCCGGAGCGCAGCAGCTCCTGGAGGCCGTCCCCGAAGCGGACGGTCTCGCACATGTGGGCCGCCCAGTACGCGGGATCGGTCGCCTCCGCCTCGGTGATCCAGAGCCCGGTCACGTTGGAGAGGAAGGGGATGCGGGGCGGGTGCAGCTCGATCTGGCCGGCGAGGCCGGCCACGGCTTCCCGGATCGGCTCCAGCATGGCCGAGTGGAAGGCATGGGTAGCCTGCAGGCGCTGGCAGGCCACCCCGTCCGCCTCGAGCCGGCCCGCCAGGGCCTCGACCTCGTCCACGGGGCCGCTCACCACCGACAGCGCGGGGCCGTTGACCGCAGCCAGGGACAGCCCTCCCGAGAGCAGCCGCCGAGCCTCCGGCTCGGGCAGCGGCACCGCCAGCATCGCCCCGGCGGGGACATCCTGGATGAGCCGGGCGCGGCGTGCCACCAGTGCCAGCGCGTCCTCCAGCGACATCACCCCGGCAAGGCACGCGGCGACGTACTCGCCCAGGCTGTAGCCGATGAACGCCCAGGGGCGGATCCCCCAGTCCATCCACAGCCCCGCCAGGGCGTAGTCGACGACGAACACGGCGGGCTGGCTCAGTGCGGTCTGCCCCAGCGGGTCGCGGCCGGCGGGCTCCTCCGGGGCTCGCCCGAGCATCCGCCGCAGGTCCAGGCCCTCCCGGGCGGCCGGCGCGGGCTCGGCGCCCTCCGGATAGAGCACGCTGCGCAGGTCTTGCCCGAGGTGGGGCCGCAGGATCTCGCAGCAGAGATCGACCCGCGCGCGGAATCCCGGCTCCGTGCGGTACAGCTCCCGCGCCATGCCGGCGTAGTGGTCGCCGAGCCCCGGGAAGAGAAAGGCCACCGGCCGCTCGCCGGACTCGTGGAAGCCGGTAAAGACGCGCCGCGCATCGAGCGTCTGGAGGGCCTTGACGGCGCTCTCCGCCGTGCCGGCCAGCACCGCCCGCCGGTGCTCGAACGCCCGCCGCCCGACCTGCAGGGTGTGGGCGGCGTCCGCGAGGCTCAGTCCGGGATGGCGGACCAGGTGCTCGACCAGGTTCTCTCCGGCCGTCTCCAGCGCGCTCTCCGTCCGGGCCGAGAGCAGGAGGAGCTGCCAGGCGCGGGATGGCCCCGAGGGCTCGGCTTCCGGCGCCTCCTCCAGGACCACGTGGGCGTTGGTGCCGCCCATGCCGAGGGAGTTCACCCCGGCGCGCCGCGGCGAGCTTCCCGCCGGCCAAGGCCGGGACTCGGCGGCGACGTAGAACGGGCTTTCCGCCAGGCCGGTCTCGGGGTTGGGCTCCCGGAAGTGAAGGGTCCCCGGCAGGGTCCCGTTCTCGAGCGCCAGCACTGCCTTGATCAGGCCGGTGACCCCGGCGGCGCGGTCCAGGTGGCCGACGTTGCTCTTGACCGAGCCGAGAGCGCAGAAGCCCGCTTCCGGGGTGCCGGCCCGGAAGGCCCGGGTCAGCGCGGCCACCTCGATGGGGTCTCCGAGGCGGGTGGCGCTGCCATGGCCCTCCACGAAGCCGATGGTTCCGGGGTCGACGCCCGCGTTGGCCAGCGCCTTGCGGACGACGAGCGCCTGCCCCTCCACGCTCGGGGCGGTGAAGCCGATCTTGAGGGAGCCGTCGTTGTTGATCGCCGAGCCCTTGATCACGGCGTGGATGGTGTCGCCGTCGGCGAGCGCGTCCTCCAGGCGTTTCAGCACCACGGCCGCGACCCCGTCGCCGAACACGGTGCCGGCGGCCGCGGCGTCGAACGAGCGGCAGTGGCCGTCGGGCGATTCCTGGCCGCCCTCCTGATACCGGTAGCCGAATTTCTGGGGCACCCGCACCGACACGCCGCCGGCCAGGGCGAGGTCGCACTCCCCTGCGCGAAGGTTCTGGCAGGCCAGGTGCACGGCCACCAGAGAGGTCGAGCAGTGGGTCTGGACCGCGACGCTGGGCCCCTTGAGGTCGAGCTTGTACGAGACGGAGGTCGGCATCGAGTCCTTGTCGTTGCCGATCGCGATCTGGAAGGGGTCGAGCGTGCTGGCGATCTCGGGATCGCTCTGGAGATAGAGAAGGTAGGTGCTCAGGTTGCAGCCGGCGAAGACCCCTACCGGGCGGCCGTCCTGGCGCGGGTCGTGCCCGGCGTTCTCCAGCGCCTGCCAGGCGCACTCCAGGAACAGCCGGTGCTGCGGGTCCATGAAGGCCGCGTCGCGGGGGCTGAAGCCGAAGAAGTGGGCGTCGAAGCCCTCGACGTCGGCCAGGATCGGCCGCGCCTTGACGTAAGCGGGGGAGGCGAGCCGGTCGGCGTCGATGCCGGCCTCGAGGAGCTCCTCGTCGCTGAAGAAGGTGATCGTTTCTACGCCGTCCCGCAGGTTGCGCCATAGCTCTTCAACGCTCGGAGCGCCAGGGAAACGTCCCGCCATTCCGACGACGGCGATCTCGTGCCCGGGCCGTACCTGACCGGGCTCCGCGGCAGGCGCGGCCGGCGCCTCGCCGGGCGGGCTCAGAAGCCGGGCCAGGGCGCTCACCGTGGGCGCCTCGAACAGGGTCACGTTCGAGATCTCGACCCCGAGCTCCCGCCGCAGGTCGGCCACGAGCTGCACGCCGATCAGCGAGTTCCCGCCGAGATCGAAGAAGTTGTCGTGGATTCCCACCTGAGAGATGCCGAGGGCGCGCTGCCAGAGTGCGGAGATGCGGCGCTCGAGCTCGTTGCGCGCCGGGGCGTAGGCGCTCTGCAGCACCGGCCGCGCGTGCCCCGCCGCCGGGGCGGGCTGCGCGGCCCGTACGGCCTCGGCCGGTACGGCAGGGCGGACCCAGCGCGCGATGCGCGCCTCCAGGTCGCCGGTCGAATGCACCAGCCGGCCCGAGCGGCCCGAGGCGAGCACCCGCTGGAAGGCATCGGCGCCCTCCTCCTGGCTCATCGCGACTTCCGCCATCGCGGCCACCGCGGAGGTCTGCTCGGAGACGAGCCAGGCGTCCCAGTCGACGCTCAGCCAGCGTTCCTCCGCGCGCGACTCCGCGAAGGCGTCCAGGAACGCGTTGGCCGCGGCGTAGGCCCCCAGGCCGTGGCCGCCCAGCACCGTCGAGATCGACGACAACAGGAGCCGGACGTCGAGGTCGAGCCCGCGCACCGCCTCTGCGAGGGCGAGCAGGCCGTATACCTTCGGCCGGAAGTGGACTTCGCAGTCCTCCGGCTCCGCCTGCGCCACCGGCCGGAAAGCCTGCGGCGACACCACCCCGGCGGCGTGGATCACGCCGTGGAGGGCGCCAAACCGCTCGCGGGCAAGGCGGACCGCCTCCCGCATCTGCTCCGGGTGGGCGGCGTCGGCGCGCAGGACGAGGACCTCCGCCCCCAGCCGCTCCAGCTCGCGCACGGCCAGGATCCTGCGGCTCGCCGCGTCACCGTCGCCGTGCTCGGCGAGCCAGCCGTCCCAGCTCTCGCGCTCGGGCAGACCGGTGCGGCCGGTGAGCACCAGGCGCGCGCCCACCGATCGCGCGAGCGAGCGGGCCATGGTCAGTGCGATGCCGCCGAGGCCACCGGTGATCAGGTAGACGCCGCCCGGCCGCAGCGCCGGTGCGGCTCCGTCCGGGGCCGCCAACCGGATTGGCTCATAGCTTTGCACCCAGCGCTCGCCGCTGCGCCAGGCCACCGCGGCCCCGCCGGCCGGCGGCAGGGCGAGCTCAGCCAGGAGGTGCTCCACCAGGTCTCCGGCAACGGCGTCCGTCTCCAGGTCCAGGTCGACGCTGCGGCACCGCAGACCCGGGTGTTCCTGCGGGATCGCACGGCAGAGCCCGAGCACCGTGGCCTTGGCCGGGCAGAGGCGCTCGCGGCCGGAGACCCGCTGCACGCCGTCGGTGACCACGGCGAATTCGCAGGTCTCGGCCGGGATCTCGCGAATCCACGCCTGCGCCAGGGACAGCAGGCTGTAGAAGCCTCGCCGCTGGCACTCGCCGGGCGCGGGCTCGCCGGCGCCCGTCACTCCCCAGAGGTGCACGACGCGGTCCGGGACGATCCCGCTCTCCCGCAGCCCGGACAGGATCTGCCGGTACCCTTCGGGCGACCCGGGATCGAGCGCATGGGTCTGTTCGTCCAGACGGCCGGTCCGCTCTCCGGGGACGACTCCGACCGCGTGCTGCCCTGCCTGCCGGAGCCGCAGCAGCAGCTCCCCGCCCAGGGGAACGGCTGGATCGTGGAAGACCAGCCAGCACCGCCCCCGTGGCTCGGGGCCTGCCGCGGGAACGGCAGCCGGACGCCAGACCGGGAGGTAGTACCAGTCCGCCGGATCGGGCCGCTTGCCGGCGGCCACGGTGGAAGGTGCAGGGCGTCCAGCCTCGAACCAGTAGCGCTGCCTTTCGAAGGGGTAGGTCGGCAGCGCCAGCTTGCGCCGCGGGTGTGGGTGGAGCCTGCTCCCGTCGAGCTCGACGCCGGTCAGCCAGAGCTTGCCGGCGCAGGCGAGCAGCGCGGCCAGGTCGGTTTCGCGGGAGTGCTCCGAGCGCAGCGACGAGACCGCGGCGCGGCCGGCCCCGAAAGCCGGGTGCAGTCGCGCGATCGACGTCAGGGCCTGCCCCGGCCCGACCTCCAGGAAAACGCGGTCAGGATCCGCGAGCAGCTCGGCGATGCCGTCGCCGAAGCGCACGGGCGCGCAGAGGTGCTCGCCCCAGTAGCGCGGGTCGGTGGCCTGCTCCGGCGCGATCCAGCCGCCGGTCACGTTGGAGAGGTAGGGGATGGCGGGCGGCTTCAGCTCCAGGGCCTCCATCCGCCGCACCAGGGACTCGCGCACCGGCTCCATCATGGGCGAGTGGAACGCGTGCGAGGTGCGCAGGCGCTGCCACGCCGCTCCACGCTCGTCCAGGCGCCGCTGCAGAGCCTCCACGGCCTCGGAGGGACCGGCCAGGATGCAGGTGCCGGGAGCGTTGACGGCGGCGACGGACAGACCCTCCGCCAGCGGCCGCACCTCCTCCTCCTCGGACAGGGCGACGGCGAGCATGCCGCCGGCGGGGAGCTGCCCGATCAGGCGCGCCCGCTCAGCCACCAGGACGAGGGCCTCCTCCAAGGGAAGGACGCCCGCCAGGCAGGCCGCCACGTACTCGCCCAGGCTGTAGCCGATCATCGCCTCGGGCTGCACGCCCCAGTGCATCCAGAGGCGGGCCAGGGCCCAGTCGACGGCGAAGACGGCGGGCTGGGCAAGGGCAGTGTCGCCCAGCCCCTCGGCGGCGTCCGGCGCCCGGCGCCGCAGCAGGCGGCGCAGGTCGAGTCCTCCGGCGGCGCCGGCCTGCTCCCTCTCGCCGGTGAAGATCACTTGCCGCAGGTCGAGCCCCAGGTGCGGCCGCAGGATCTCCGCGCAGCGGTCGATCTCCTCCCGGAAGGCGGGCTCCTCGCGGTACAGGCCCGCGGCCATGTCCGGGTAGTGGTCCCCCAGCCCCGGCAGGAGGAACACCACGCGGCGCTCCCCGGGCTCTCTGACGTGCGAGAAGGTCTTTTCGAGGTCGCGGCTCGCGAGAATGCCGGCGGCATCCGCGGTGCTGCGTGCAACGACCGCGCGCCGATGATCGAGGCGCCGGCGGCCTGCCTGGAGCGTGTAGGCAACGTCGGCCAGCTCGGCGTCCGGGTTCTCGCGCAGGTGCCGGGCAAGGCGGTCGGCGGCGGCCTGCAGGGCGTCCGGAGTGCGCGCCGAGAGCAGCAGGAGCTCGTGCTCGCGCGAACGGCCCGCCGGCGCCGGCGCCGGCGCCTCCTCCAGGACGACGTGGGCATTGGTGCCGCCGAAGCCGAAGGAGCTGACGCCGGCGAAAAGCGGGCCCTCTCCCTGCGGCCACGGCCCCAGCTCCCGCTGGACGCGCAGGGGGAGGTCGGCGAAGGGGATGCGCGGGTTGGCCTCCTCGAAGTGCAGGCTCGGAGGGACCTCGCGGTGCCGCAGCATGAGGGCCACCTTGATCAGGCCGGCGATGCCCGCCGCCGCCTCGAGATGGCCGACGTTGCTCTTGACCGAGCCGAGAGCGCAGACCTCTCCCGCGGGCCGGCCGGAGGCCAGCACGGCGCCGAGGGCGGTGGCCTCGATCGGGTCTCCCATGGCCGTGCCGGTGCCGTGCGCCTCCACGTACCGCACCCGGCCCGGCTCGACGCCGGCGCGGCGGTACGCCTCCCGCAGCACGGCTTCCTGCGCACGGGGACTCGGTGCGGTCAGGCCGTTGCTGCGCCCGTCCTGGTTCACCGCGCTGCCCCGGATCAGGGCGTAGACCGGATCGCCGTCGGCCAGGGCGCGGGACAGGGGCTTGAGCAGGACGAGGCCGCAACCCTCGCTGCGCACATAGCCGTCGGCGCCGGCATCGAACGTCTTGCACTGACCGTCCGGCGACAACATCCCGAACTGTGACAGTGCGATGTTCGCCTCGGGCTTGAGCATCAGGTTGACGCCTGCGGCCAGTGCGGTGTCGCTTTCGCGGCGGCGCAGACTCTGGCAGGCCAGGTGCACCGACACCAGCGACGACGAGCA
>DASUNJ010000112.1:0-18052 GCA_036277235.1 Thermoanaerobaculia bacterium
GACGAGCTGATCGTCTCCGACATGCGCGACTACCTGCACCTCGAGCAGATCACCCTGAAATAGCCATCCCTCACGAGACAGTCATGATTCGACTCCACGGCATCGAAAAGGTCTACCGCACCGATCGCATCGAGACGGTCGCGCTCGCCGACGTCAACCTCGACGTCGAGAAGGGCGAGTTCATCTCGATCATGGGCCCGTCCGGCTGCGGCAAGAGCACGCTGCTCAACCTGATGGGCCTGCTCGACGAGCCTTCGAAAGGCAAGGTCGAGCTCGACGGCGTCGCCATCAACGGCCAGGGAGACCGCGCGCTCGCCCGCGTCCGCAACGAGAGGATCGGATTCATCTTCCAGCAGTTCCACCTGGTGTCCGACCTTTCAGTCATGGACAACGTGGAGATCCCGCTGCTCTACCGCAAGATGTCGAACCGGGAGCGCAGGAAGGCGGCGCTCGCGGCGCTCGACCGAGTGGGCCTTTCGTCGCGCACGCACCATTTTCCGACGCAGCTCTCGGGCGGCCAGCAGCAGCGGGTGGCGATCGCCCGCGCCATCGTCGGCCGGCCGGCGATCCTCCTCGCCGACGAGCCGACCGGCAACCTCGACAGCCAGATGGGCGACGAGATCATGGACATCCTGGAAGGCCTCAACAAGAACGAGGGGACCACGGTCGTGATGGTCACCCACGATCCGCGACTGGCCGAGCGCACGCACCGCACGGTGCGCCTCTTCGACGGCCGGCAGGTGCAGTGATGATCAAAAACTATTTGAAAGTCGCCCTGAAGGTCCTGGCGCGGCGCAAGTTCTTCACCTTCATCAGCCTGTTCGGGATCAGCATCACGCTGCTCGTGCTCATGGTGGCCACTGCGATCGTCGATCATTCCTTGGCACCGCAGTCCCCGGAGACCCGCAGCGAACGGACGCTGGGCGTCTACCGGCTGACGATGAAAGGTCCCAACAACACGCAGAGCTCCGACCCCGGGTATGGTTTTCTCGACCGCTATGCCCGCCCGCTCTCGAAGCTGCCCGGAGTGGAAAAGGTTTCGATCCTCTCCTCGGCGCAGACCGCGGCCTCCTATGTAGGCGGCAAGAAGATCGAGTCGCAGCTCCGGCACGCGGACGGCGAGCTCTGGCAGGTTCTCGACTTCGAGTTCCTGGAGGGCGGTCCGTTCTCCGTCGAGGATGAGAGAGGCGCCCGTTTCGTGGCGGTCATCAACGAGGCCACGCGCGGCCGTTTCTTCGACGGCCAGCCGGCCGTGGGCAAGACCATCGAGGTGGACGGGCAGCGTTTCCGTGTGGTGGGAGTGGTGCGCGACGTGCCCCAGCTCCGCTTCGCGTCCTCCGCGGACGTCTGGGTGCCGACGAGCACCTCCAAGTCGGGCAGCTACAAAGAGCAGTGGATGGGCGGCTTCTCCGCGCTGATCCTGGCGCGCGACCGTGCCGACCTGTCGGCGATCAAGACGGAGTTCCAGGCACTCCTGCGGCAGGCCGAGCGCCATCTCCCTGATCCCAAAACCTACAAGACGCTGTCGTCGGGCGCCGACACGCTCTTCGAGGGCATGGTCCGGAAGTCCGGCCCCAGCGAGATGGACGAGCGCCGGCCCGCGAGGGTGAAGGCCGTGCTGTTCCTCCTGATGCTGTTGTTCATGCTGCTGCCTACCCTGAACCTGGTCAACATCAACCTGAGCCGCATTCTGGACCGGGCCTCGGAGATCGGCGTTCGCAAGGCTTTCGGGGCTTCGTCGCGGACTCTGGTGGGGCAGTTCGTCGTCGAAAACCTGGTGCTGACGCTGCTCGGGGCCGTGGCCGGCCTCCTGCTCGCCATTCCGGTGCTCGCGGCGCTGAATGCGAGCGGCTTCCTGCCCTATGCCCGGCTCGGATTGAACTTCCGGGTCTTCCTCTACGGCCTGGCCATGGCCGTCTTCTTTGGCGTCTTCTCGGGGGTCTATCCGGCCTGGCGGATGTCGAAGCTCCACCCTGTCCAGGCTCTTCGCGGGAGGTCGGTATGACGCGTCATCTGCTCAAGCTGGTGTGGAACCGCAAGCGCACCAACGGCCTCATGATCCTGGAGATCTTCTTTTCCTTCCTGGTCGTGTTCGTGGTCGCGACCCTGGGGATCTATTTCTGGGACAACTACCGCCAGCCCCTGGGGTTCTCCTGGCAGAACGTATGGAAGGTCACGGTGGACATGAAGGTGGGCGAACAGGAGGCTGAGGCCACGGCCGTCGCCAGGCTCAAGGTCCTGGAGCGGTTGGTCGGCGAGATCGAGGCCCTGAAGCCCGTCGAATCGGTGGCCGCGGCCATGGTCAGCCCCTACGATCAGGGCGGCTGGACGAACAGCACCGACATCGACGGCAAGCAGGTGGAGATGGAGAGCAACGGCGTCACCACGAAGTTTGCCGAGGTGCTGGGGCTCGAATTGGTGGCCGGCCGCTGGTTCCAGGAGGCGGACGCGGCGCTCGCCTGGAATCCGGTCGTCATCGACCAGGACCTTGCCCGCACGGTGTGGGGCGACCAGGACCCCATCGGGCGCCAGTTGGGAGAGGCCGACCGCGAGGAGAAGCCAAAGCGCGTCATCGGGGTGGTTCGCGAGTTCCGCAAGGGCGGCGAGCTTTCGGCCCGGACCAACTTCCTGTTTCAATACATGCCGCTCGACGCCCCGTCGTGGATGCGGCCGCAATATCTCCTGCTGCGGGTCCGGCCCGGCACCCCGGCTGCCTTCGAGGAGGAGCTCACCGCGCTGCTCCAGGGCGTCGCTCCCGAGTGGTCGTTCCGGATCAAGCCGCTTGCCGAGGAGCGCCAGTCCACTTTCCGGACGTTTCTTGCCCCGCTGATCGCCGGCGGGATCGTGGCGTTCTTCCTGCTCCTCATGGTGGCCCTCGGTCTGTTCGGGGTACTGTGGCAGAATCTGCTCCGGCGCACCCGCGAGCTGGGGCTGCGGCGGGCGGCGGGCGCCTCGCGCTCGGCGGTCCACCGGCAGGTTCTCTACGAGCAGGTCATCCTCACGAGCTTCGGGGTGCTGCTGGGGGCGGCGGTTGTAATCCAGATCCCGATCCTCGACCTGATCGGCTTCCTCCGTCCGCAGGTGGTCGCGGCCGGGTTCCTTTTCGCCATGGCAGCCATGTACCTCCTCTCGGCGCTCTGCGCCTTCTACCCGAGCACCCTGGCGAGCCGGGTCCAACCTGCCGAGGCACTGCGCTACGAATAGCCCGATGATCCTGATCGCGGACGATGACCCGTCGGTAGTCGCCTCCCTCGGCCTCCTCCTCAAGCGGCACGGCCACGCCACCGTGGGCGCGCTGTCGCAGGAGGAGGCCCTCCGTCATCTGGAGAAGGAGGGGGAGGGGATCGGGCTCGTTCTGCAGGACATGAACTTCTCTCGCGGCACCGGAGGGGAAGAGGGACTGGAGCTGCTGCGCGAGATCCGCCGCCGCCGGCCGCAGCTCCCGGTGATCCTCATCACGGCCTGGGGCTCGATCGCCCTGGCCGTCGAGGGGATGAAGGCCGGCGCCGCGGACTTCGTCACCAAGCCGTGGAGCAATCCCCAGATTCTTCAATCGGTGGACACCGCCCTCTCGCTCGCCCGCTCCGGAGATGCCAAGGCGGCGCCGTCCAGCCGGGAGGAGCTCGACAAGCGCTTCGACTTCCGCGGGCTCATCGGCCGCGATCCCCGGTTCCTGAAGATCCTGGAGCTCATCGGCCGGGTGGCGCCCACGGATGCCTCGGTCCTGATCACCGGCGAGAGCGGCACGGGCAAGGAGCTGGTGGCCGAGGCCCTGCACCGCAACAGCCGGCGCAAGGGCGGACCGTTCGTCAAGGTGAACCTGGGAGGGATCTCTTCGACGCTCTTCGAGAGCGAGATGTTCGGCCACGTGAAGGGAGCGTTCACCGACGCGCGGACCGATCGCAAGGGTCGTTTCGAGATGGCCCACGCCGGCACGATCTTCCTCGACGAGATCGGGGAGATCGATCCCAGCGCCCAGGTGAAGCTGTTGCGCGTGCTCCAGGACCGTTCGTACGAGGTGCTCGGGTCGAGCATCACCCGGACCGTGGACGTGCGGGTGATCGCCGCGACCAACCGGGACCTGGGAGAGCAGGTGGCGAAGGGGCAGTTCCGGGAGGATCTCCTCTACCGTCTGAACCTGATCGCGATCCACCTGCCGCCGTTGCGCGAGCGGCGGGGAGACGTCCCTGTCCTGGCCCGGCATTTCCTCGACGCGTCGGCCCAGGTGTATCGGCGGGGGGCCGAGGTCGCCATCTCCGACAAGGCTCTCGCCTGGTTGCAGGGGCAGAGCTGGCCGGGCAACATCCGCCAGCTCAAGCAGACTCTGGAGCGCGCCGTGCTGGTGCTGGACGGCGACGTGCTGGAGGTGGAGGATCTGCGCGCCCTTTCCGATCTGGAGACCCGCGCCGCCCGCGATCCCAACGCCCTTCCCAGCCCGGGCAGCATGACGCTCGACCAAATGGAGAAAGCCATGATCGTCAAATGCCTGCGGCACTACGAGGGGAACGTGACCCGAGTCGCGGAGGCCCTGGGGCTCTCTCGCGCGGCGCTCTATCGTCGGTTCGAGAAATACGGCCTTGAGCCTTAGAGCCAAGATCGTCCTCTACCTGGTCCTCATCCACCTGGTGCTGGGGGTGATCTCCTTCATTGCCCTGCGGGAGAGCCGCTGGCTGCTGCTAGCAGTCGAGGCGCTCTTCGTCCTCTCGATTTTCCTGGGCAGCATGCTCGTGCGGTCCTTTTTCGTCCCCCTGGACCTGATCCGCACGGGCGCGGAGCTGATGAGCGAGCGGGATTTCACCTCGCAGTTCCGTGAGGTGGGGCAGCCCGAGATGGACGCCCTGGTGCGCATCTACAACCAGATGATCGAGCGGTTGCGCGACGAGCGGCTGACGCTCCAGGAGCGCAACTACTTCCTCGACCGCCTGCTCTCCGCCTCGCCGGCCGGCGTCCTGACGCTGGACTTCGACGGCCGGGTGAGCGCGCTCAATCCTGCGGCCCGTGAGCTGCTCCAGGTTCTGAACGAGGAGGCGCTCGGTCATCCCCTGACTCAGATCGGTTCGCTCGGCGAGGCCCTGGCCGCCGTGCCGGTGGGAGGATCGCGGGTGGTTTCCCATGGACCGCGGCGGCTCAAGGTCTCGCGCGCGGAGTTCTTCGACCGCGGCTTCCCTCGAACCTTCCTGCTCGTGGGAGAGCTGACCGAGGAGCTGCGGGCGTCGGAGAAGGCGGCCTATGGCAAGCTGATCCGGATGATGTCTCACGAGGTCAACAACTCGGTGGGCGCGGTCTCCTCGCTGCTCGACTCCTTCCGCGGCTATGGCGCGGACCTCTCCGAAGAGGACAGGCGCGACTTCCTGGGAGCGATCGACGTGGCGGTCGCCAGGATGGAGCGCCTCGGGGCCTTCATGAACGGTTTCGCCGAGGTGGTCCGCCTGCCCGAGCCGGATCGCCGCCCCTGCGACCTCCGCCAGCTCCTCGAAGAGATCCTGCTGCTCCTCCGCCCCCAGCTGGAGCGCCGGCGCATACAAGCGCATTGGGAAGCGAACGGGCCGGTGCCCCCGGTGGACCTGGACCGCAACCAGATCGAGCAGGTGCTCGTAAACGTCCTCAAGAACGCCATGGAGTCGATCGGAGAGGACGGCCGGATCGGCCTGCGGCTGGTTTCAGATGGCGAGCGGCCGGTTCTGACGGTTTCAGACACGGGGCCGGGCATCCCGGAGGATGTCCGGCCGCTGCTCTTCACCCCCTTCTTCAGCACCAAGCGCGACGGCCGCGGCCTGGGGCTCACCCTGATCCGCGAGATCCTCACCGCCCACGAGGCCCGCTTCGGCCTGGAGAACGGGCCGGAGGGCGGCGCGGAGTTCCGGGTGCGCTTCTAGTGGCCTGAGCACGTCCGGCCGTGAGTCCAATCCTGGGTCCGTCCTGCAATGAAGCGCGCTCTCCTCACACTAACTTTAGGAACCGACGTTCATCACCATAGGAGGAGGCGTCTCATGGAACTTCCCCAGCCAGTCCCGTTCTACTACATCCAGATCAAGGATGATCGCGGCGAGACCTTCTGCCTGCAACCCAAGGATCCGAAAAAAGAGCCATCTCAGCTTACGCTGATCGCCGCGAACGGACACTCCGAGCAGCAATGGGCGTTCATCCGCACAAGCCGCCTCGATGAGTACCGAATCGTCAACGGATACAGCGGCTACAGCGCCGATGCAGCGGGCGATTCGAAAGATCCCGGCAATGGAACCAAGGTGCAGCAGCATAGCTGGGAGCAACAGGAGAACCAGCACTGGCGGGTAAGCCAGACCGACAAGGGTACACAGCTCAAGAGCGCGTACAACGACAAGGCTTGGGTCGTAGAAGGTGGAAAGGTCAAGGTCAATGCGAAAATCATCCTGAACGACCTGTCGCCGAAAAGTAACCCCAACGAGTATTTCACCCTGGTTCCGGTTTCCTAGGCTGATGCGATCGGTGCCCCTTCTCTCGCGCGGCGGGGGGTTTTCAACCCCAGACGGACCGGCACCGCGCGGAGGTCGGGCACCTTCGCTGGAGGTCGAGCGGCAGTGGCTGGAGCTTGAGCGAGAGGTGCTCGGGGTCGAGCGACAGCCGCTCAGGGTCGAGCGGCAACGGCTCAAGGCCAAGCGGCAACGGCTCAAAGTCGAGCGACGGCGGCTAAGAGCCTAGCGGCTACGGCTCAAGACCAAGCGACAGCCGCTCAGGGTCGAGCAGCAACGGCTCAAGGCCGAGCGGCAATGGCTCAAAGTCGAGCGACGGCGGCTCAGAGCCTAGCGACGGCGGCTAAGAGCTTAGCGATGGCGGCTAAGAGCTTAGCGGGAACGCCAGGGGGTGAGGGTTCCGGGGCTACAGCCCCGCCGCCGGGCCGGATAGGTTATGGCGAGCCGCCGATACGTTGAGGCGAGCCTCCGATACGTTAAGGGAGCCGCCGATGGAGTTTGGCGAGCGGCCGATAGCCTTTGGCAAGGGGCCGCTGCCTTATGGCCGCAGGCGGGGAGGAGTTTCGGGTGCGGTTCTATTTAGGGCGCCCCTTCAAGCGTACCCGCCAGTACCCCTCCTGACGGCTATCATGGGAGAAGGCGATTACTTCGGTGGTTTCCGTGAGCTCAAGATAGATGACGTGGTACGGAAAGATCCGCATGGCCATCTTGCGGAGCTTTGAGTCCCCTTCCAGCCTCTCTACGGGCTCTCCGGCGGACGGAAAGTTCTCAACCATCTCCAGCGCTTCTTGCGCGGCAGCTGAAAACCTATTGCCAAGCCCCGGTCGTTGTCGTTCGTACCATGCAAGAATTTGGCGATACTCGTTGCGCGCTTCCCGGATGATCCCGAGAGGCTTCTTCACCGCCCCAGGATCTCGCGGTCGATTTCATCGAGCGCTTCTCTCCAGTTCCTGCTGTCGGCTTTTCCTTCGCGGACCGCGGCGGCACGGCGAGCTATCTCCTCGGCCCACGCAACTTCCGCCTGTCCCGCGTCCGATCCGTCCAGGCTCGAAAGGAGCTGTGCGGCGATCTCTACCCGTTCCCCGGTAGGGAGCTCAAGTGCGTCGTGAAGGACTTCCCTGGCGGTTTTCATAGAACGATCCTACCATCTACAACCCCGCCGCCGGGCCGAAGGCGATGGGGGCGGCGAGGCACTCGTCGGGGATGCCCCAGGCTTCGACCAGGGAGAGCGCGTGGCGGCGTGTCTCGATACAGAGGCGGTCCACCAGGGCGCGGATTGCCTTCGTCTTCATCCCTTCCATGTGGCCGGTCTCCAGGAACCAGCCGCGGTCCTCCTCGATCCGCCAGAGGGCGAAGAGGTCGCGGAGCAGGGTGAGGACCTCCCGCTCTCCGCCGCTCGACGCTTCCACCGCGACGGTGAAGGGCTCCAGGATCACCCTTTCGACGTGGGCGTTGGCGAGGCGCAGGAGATGGCCCTGGCACTCGCGGAAGGCTTCGAACGGGTCCATGCCGCGGTCGAGACGGGCCTTGATGCGGCTCGCGGCCGTGGTCAGGAGGTGCTCCTCGCGATGGCGGAAGGCTTCGAGCTGGAACTCCGGATCGCGCAGGTGAGACTCGCTGCCGTTGCGCGCCAGGATCGGGTTGAGGTCGGTCAGCACGAAGGCGGTCCGCGCGCTGAGAAAGCGCAGCAGGCCGAAGGGGCTCATCTCGTTGAACTGGTCGCGGTACTGGGTAAGGCAGCCCTTGGCCACGAGCTGCATGAGGACGGTGTTGTCCCCCTCGAACGTGGTGTAGACGTCGGTGTCCGCCTTGAGCCCCGGTATGCGATTGACCGCGAGGTAGCCCTGGCCGCCGCAACACTCGCGGCAGTCCTGGAGCGCGGCCACCGTGTGCCACGAGGCCCAGCTCTTGATCCCCGCGGCCAGGACCTCGACCTGCCGCGTGTCCTCCTCGGTCCGCGCCAGGAAACGCCGCACCAGATCCTTGTGGGCGAAGTCGAGGGCGTAGCAGGCCGCGAGCCGGGGCAGCAGGCGGCGCTGGTGGGGCGGATAGTCGAGCAGCTTCGTCTCCGGCTTGCCGGTGGGACCGAACTGCCGGCGGCGCTCGCTGTAACGGATCGCGATGGCGAGGCCCGACTTCGCGGCCGAGAGAGCCGCCGCCGCCACGCTGATGCGGCCGGCGACCAGCGTGCCGAGCATGGTGAAGAAGCGTCTCGACGGGCTGGCGATCGGGCTGCTGTAGACCCCCTCGGGGCTGACGTCGGCGAACCGGTTCAGCAGATCTTCCCGCGGTACCCGCACATGGTCGAAGGTGATGCGGCCGTTGTCGACGCCGTTCAATCCCTCCTTGGCTCCGCAATCCTCGATCGTCACGCCCGGGGCGGGCGCGCCGTCCTCGCCGCGGATCGTCACCAGGAAAGCGTGAACTCCGTGAACCTCCCCGCCGGTTTCGAGCTGGGCGAAGACGACCGCCATCTTTCCGTGCCTCGCGGCGTTGCCGATCCAATCCTTGCGCGCCATGGGGTCCGGCGTGTGGAGGATGAAGTCGCCGCTCGCCGGATCGAAGCGCGCCACCGTCTGCAGATCGGCGACGTTGGAGCCGTGCCTGGTCTCGGACATGGCGAAGCATCCCGGGAGCTCCAGGGTGCCTGTCGGGGGGAGGATGGCCTGGTGGTGGCGCTCCGTGCCGAGTTGGAGGACGCTGCCGCCGAAGAGCCCGTACTGGACTCCGAACTTGACCACCAGGCTGGGATCGTGGAAGGCGAGCGTCTCGAAAGCGGCGATGAATTTTCCCAGGTCTCCCGCGCCGCCGCAGCTCTCCGGATAGCCGAGGGCGCCGAAGCCGTCGCGGCCGAGCTGGCGGCACCATTCCAGGACTTTTTCGCGGTAGGCGGCGCGGTCCGGCTCGGAGAGATAGGCGAACCCGGGGCTGGAGATGCGGGCGCGGACATGGTCCCGCACCTCGGCGTAGGGTGCGTCGAGGAGGGCGCGGAGGGCGGCGGGGTCGAAAGCCGGAGGCTCCCGGCCTTCCTCCTGCTCGGGGCGGGGAAGGTCGCCGAGCAGGAGGCGCCGGCAGGCTTCCGGAGTGGCGACGCCGAGCGCCTGCTCGATCTCCTCCAAAGTCTCCGTGCGAAAGGCGATTCCGCCCGGCGCGACCTCGCGCGCCAGCTCCATGCCGAGGTGGGTGAGCGAGACCGCCGAGGCTTCCGGCAGGCGGTCGCGCAAGCGGCGGATGGTGTGGAGGATCGCCCGCAGGGAGCTTGCCGAAGGCGGATGGGCGGGGTCGAGCCAGCGCCGGAGCCGCTGCCGGCTGCCCTCGTCGAGCGTTCCAGAGGCATCGAGGCGGGAGGTGATCCCCTCGGCCTCGGCCGCGGTCAGCTCGCCGTCGGCCCAGACCAGGTAGAGCATGGGCAGGAGCGGCAGCAGGGGATGGTCCTCCGGTTCCAGACCGAGCCCCTCCTGCACCCTTTGCCCATCGGTGGCCATTGGCCCAAAATTGTAGCATCCACTGCCTTTCGCCCGCCGGATGCCCCAAGCCGCTATACTTCCGGTTCTGAGACCCGACATGGACGAAGAATTCTCCTGGGCGCTGCCCGAAGGAATCGAGGGTAGCGGGGAATCGCTTTCCCCGGTGCCGGCCCGCGCGCGCCTGGAGCCGACGCCGTCCACCCGCGAGGAGATCCTCAGCCAGGTGGGCCCGGCGCGGATCGCGGTCTACGAGATGGTGCGGGGGAGCGTGGACGATTTCGAGCAGACCGCTCCCTGGCGGCTCCTCTACTACCCGCCGGAGGAGCCCGAGGCGTTCGTGGGCCTCCTCGACGCCCTGATCACGCTCATCCAGAGCATCCCCAAGCGGGTGGCCGCCACCCTGGGCAAGATCCCCAAGGTATCCGAATCGGACGACGAGCCGACGCGGGAGGACGTCCGTTTCATGTTCAGCGGCATCCACCACATGGTGGAGCACGAGCTGAAGCGCGTGGAGAAGATGCTGGAGCCCGTGCGGGAGCGTGGCCCGGGCGTGCCCGCGACGTCCGACGAGCGCCAGCTCCTCTGCGAGCTGAGCGCCGACCTCAAGGGCAAGTACGCCAGCTCCATGATGGGCGCCGCGGCGAGCCTGATCGCGCAAGGGCTCTGGAACGGGGTGGAGCTCGAGCCGGTCCTCTTCCCCGAGAAGGCGGAGGAGTTCCGCAACACCCGCGAGCTCGTGGACCTCCTCCAGGAGGTCACCGCGGCCATCAAGCAGCTCCCCGAGCAGGTCCGTTTCGTGGAGCTGGTGTCGGGTTGGCAGCGGGGCATCCGGGCCGACCAGTACGCGCTGGCGGATCTTCCCAGCCTGCGGGGCAAGATCGCCAAGCTGCTCAAGGAGCGCACCCGCCGCGCCCTCTACTCGGGCGACTATCACCAGATCAGCCGGCGCGAGATCCTCCTCAGCGAGCGCATCCACGAGCTGGAGACCCTGCACCAGAAGACCTGGTCCACGACCGAGCACGGCGGCGGGCAGGACCTCGCGCCCACCTACGCCCGCCTGGTCCAGCTCACGCTGGAGATGGCCGCCGTCCTGGATGTGACGGTCCTCAAGGCGCTCATCGGGGACAAGAAGGTCGAGGGATTGCGGGCGCGGGTGATGGCGGTGAAAAACCGGCCGGCGCCCACGGCGTCGACCCCGGGCCAGGGACTGGATTCGCTGATCCCGCTCCTCGCCGAGGACGACCTGCGCATCTTCCTGGACCTGCTGCTCGGAGCGGTGACGCGGAGGGCCTCCCTGAGCGTGACCATGCGCGAGGCCGAGCCCGAGGCGCCCGTTCCGCCTCCGGCTGCTGCTCCGCCGCGGCCGGCAGCGCCGAAGCCTGCGCCCGCGCCTCTGCCGGAGCTGGAAGAGTGGATGCTGCCGCCACCCATCCCGGAGTATGAGGTGGGGGTGCCGAGCCCGACGTCCTCGACCGCGATGGACTGGGTGCAGAACGAGCCCGAGCCGCCGCCGCCATCGCAGTATTCGCCGCAATTCGCGCCGCAGTTCGCGCCGCCGTTCCCGCAGGCGAACCTGCGGCCGTCGCTCAAGATGGTGTCGGACCTTCTGACCGAGCTGCTGGCGCCGGCCAACTCGAACCTGAGCTCGTTCCGGATGACCCAGCGCCTGCTCAGCAAGCACGCGCGCATTCCGGTGGCCATGTTCCAGTCGATTCAGCCCTACCTGAAGGAAGTCCAGGAGCGGCTGGTCCCCGCCCTCAAGCAGATCACCCCCTTCCGCGGCATCACGGAGGAGGCCGTGACCAAGCTGGAGGGCTACTGCACCGAGCTCCGGCGTCCCGGCCTCTCCCCGGCGGAGCTCAAGGACGAGGTGCCCAAGAAGATGGAGCGGCTGGTGCGCTTCCTGGAAGCGCTGCGGGCGGCGGTGCCGACGCTGTAGAGGAAGGACGTAAAGGACCTAAAGGACAAAAAGGACTTAAAGGACCCGGAGGCGTCTTCCGGATGTCCTTTGGGTCCTTTACGTCCTTGAGGTCCTTTCCACTACAATCCCCCGACCATGGAAAAAGCCTACGACCCCTCGGAGATCGAGCCGAAGTGGCAGCAGCGGTGGGAGGAAGAGGGGCTCTACCGCTCCGACGTCGACCCCGCACGGCCCAAGCACTACGCCCTGACCATGCTGCCCTACCCCTCTGGCGAGCTGCACATCGGCCACTGGTATGCGATCGCGCCTTCCGACGCCCAGGCCCGCTTCATGCGGATGCGGGGGCGCAACGTGGTCTTCCCCATGGGCTTCGACTCCTTCGGGCTGCCGGCCGAGAACGCGGCCATCAAGCGCAACATCCATCCCAAGGAGTGGACGTACGCCAACATCGACCGCATGCGCGGACAGCTCCGGCGCATGGGCACCATGATCGACTGGCGGCGCGAGGCCGTCTCGTCCGACCCCGAGTACTACCGCTGGACGCAGTGGTTCTTTCTCCAGTTCTTCCTCAACGACCTCGCCTACCGCAAGAAGGCCGCGGTGGACTGGTGCCCGAGCTGCAACACGACCCTGGCGCGCGAGCAGGTGATCGGCGACGACCGCCGTTGCGAGCGCTGCGGCACGCCGGTCATCCGCAAGGAGCTGTCGCAGTGGTTCTTCCGCACCACCCGCTACGTCGAGGAGCTCCTCGACTTCGGCCCGATCGACTGGCCCGAGCGGGTGCAGACCCTGCAGAGCCGCTGGATCGGCCGCTCGGAGGGAGCGAACGTGGTTTTTCCCACCGAAGCGGGAGACCCAATCGAGGTCTTCACCACCCGGCCCGATACGATCTGGGGCGCCACCTTCATGGTCCTGGCTCCGGATCATCCGCTCGTCGAGCGCCTCACGACCCCAGAGCGCAAGGCCGAGGTGGACGCCTACGTCGTGCCGGCGCTCCGCCAGACCGACGTCCAGCGCGAGGCCACGGACAAGGAGAAGACCGGCGTCTTCACCGGTGGCTACGCGATCAACCCGGCCAGTGGCGAGCGCATCCCGGTCTGGACCGCCGACTACGTGCTGATGGGCTACGGCACCGGAGCCATCATGGCCGTGCCCGCCCACGACGAGCGGGACGGCGAGTTCGCCCGCAAGTTCGGCCTGGAGATCAAGCCGGTGATCGTCCCCGAAAGCGGCGCCATGATCGACTCCGGTCCCCTCACCGGCACCCGGGCGGAGGAGGCGTTCGACCGCACCGTCGCATACCTGGAGGAGAGAGGGGCGGGCAAGAAGGCGATCACCTACCGCCTGCGTGACTGGCTGATCTCGCGCCAGCGCTACTGGGGCGCGCCGATCCCGATCGTCCACTGCCCGCAGTGCGGACCGGTCGGCGTTTCCGAGGACGATCTCCCGGTTCTGCTGCCGGACGACGTGGAATGGCGGCCCACGGGCGAGAGCCCGCTCAAGCTCCATCCGACCTGGAAGAACGTCGAGTGCCCCTCGTGCGGCGGCCCGGCCGAGCGCGAGACCGACACCATGGACACGTTCATGTGCTCCTCCTGGTACCACCTGCGCTATCTCAGCCCCAGGTACGACGACGGGCCGTTCGATCCCGCCGAGTACCGCTACTGGATGCCGGTGGACCTCTACACGGGCGGCATCGAGCACGCCACCATGCACCTGATCTACACGCGCTTCTTCCACAAGGCCTGCCGCGACATCGGCATCGTCCAGGGCGACGAGCCCATGATCCGGCTGCGCAACCAGGGGATCATCCTGGGCGAGGACTCGGAGAAGATGTCCAAGAGCCGGGGCAACGTGGTGGCGCCCGACGAACTGGTGGACCGCTACGGCGCCGACACGGTGCGCGCCTACCTGATGTTCTTCGCCCGCTGGGACATGGGCGGCCCCTGGAACAGCCGCGGCATCGAAGGGACCTCCCGCTGGCTGCGCCGCGTCTGGGGTCTTTTCACCGAGCCGGGTGAGGGAGGCCAGGCCAACCAGGAGACGGTCGACCGTCTGCGCCGCAAGCTCCACCAGACCCTCAAACAGGTGACGAGGGAGATGGGCGAGCTCCAGTTCAACACGGTCGTGGCGGCCCTGATGGAGCTGCAGAACGAGATGTCCCAGGCGCGCTCCCAGGGCGCGGCGGGCACGCCGGCCTGGACCGAGGCGCTGGAGATCTACTTGAAGATGCTGGCTCCCGTCGCCCCCCACATCGCGGACGAGCTGTGGGAAAGGTTAGGGCACGAAGGCTCGATTCACCTCCAGGATTGGCCCGAGGTGGACGAGAAGGCCGCCGCTGCCGAGGAGATCACCCTGGTGGTGCAGGTCAACGGCAAGCTCCGCGACCGGATCACCGTGCCCGTGGGAATCGCCGACGACGACGCGCGCCGCATCGCCCTCGAAAGCGAAGGGGCCAGCCGCTTCCTCGAAGGCAAGGCGGTGCGCCAGGTGATCGTGGTGCCGGGGCGGCTCGTGAACATCGTGGCCGGCTGAAGGACCTCAAGGACATAAAGGACGTAAAGGACTCAAAGGACAAATCCGGAGTCCTTTGGGTCCTTTAAGTCCTTTTGGTCCTTTCCTGCTTTTCCCTATGCTATTCTGCCGCTCGCTTCTCATTATCAGGAGACCTCTATGAACGGCATCCGCTGGACGCACCGGCTGCGCTACGGTTTCGACAACGCCATGTCCCGCGGGACCCCGGCCCTGATCGGGTTTCTGGGTCTCGCCTCCCTCACCCTGATCGCCATCGCGGCGCTGGTCATGGTGATCCTGCGCATCGTTCCGGGCGGCATGGACAGCCCGCCGGATTTCGTGGAGAGCATGTGGCTGAGCCTCATGCGCACCCTCGACTCCGGCACCATGGGCGGCGACGAAGGGCGCGGCTTCCGCGTCACCATGCTCCTCGTGACCCTGGGCGGCATTTTCATCGTCAGCGCGCTCATCGGCGTCCTCAACAGCGGCCTGGAAGCCAAGCTCGACGAGCTGCGCAAGGGGCGCTCCTTCGTCATCGAGAAGGACCACACGCTGATCCTCGGCTGGTCGCCCAAGATCTTCACCATCGTCTCCGAGCTCGTCCTCGCCAACGAAAACCGGCGCAAGCCGCGCATCGTGATCCTGGCCGACAAGGACAAGATCGAGATGGAGGACGAGATCCGCGACGAGGTGGGGGACACCGGCAAGACCAAGATCATCTGCCGCCGGGGCAGCCCGCTCGCGCTCAACGACCTGGAGATCGTGAACCCGCACCAGGCGCGGTCGATCATCGTGCTGGCGCCCGAGAGCGACGAGCCCGACTCCGAAGTCATCAAGACGATCCTGGCGATCACCAACAACCCCGACCGGCGGCCCGAGCCCTACCACATCGTGGCCGAGATCGCGGAGCCGAAGAACGTCGAAGTGGCGCGGATGGTCGGCCGGGACGAGGCGGAGCTCGTCGTCACCGGCGACCTGATCCCGCGCATCATCGTCCAGACCTCGCGCCAGTCCGGCCTGAGCGTCGTCTACACGGAGCTGCTGGACTTCGGCGGCGACGAGATCTACTTCCACGAAGAGCCGAACCTGGTGGGAAAGAACTTCGGGGAATCCCTCCTCGCCTTCGAGGATTCCACGATCATGGGCCTGCTCAGGCAGGACGGCACCATGCTCCTCAACCCGCCCATGGATACGAGCATCGCAGCGGGCGACAGGGTCATCGCCATCTCCGAGGATGACGACACCGTGCGCGTCTCCGGCCAGGCGCCCGAGATCGACGAGCGGGCGATCCATGGCGCCCCGGCCGCCGAATCGCGCCCGGAGCGGACCCTGCTGCTCGGCTGGAACGAGCAGGGCGCGGCCATCGTCCACGAGCTCGATCGCTACGTCGCGCCCGGCTCGGAGCTGACCCTGGTGGCGGACGTCCGCAATATCGCCGGCATTGCCGGCATCGCCGCAGAGGAGTGCGGCGACCTGGTCAACCAGAAGCTCACCTGCCGCGAAGCGGACACCAAGGACCGCCGGATCCTCGACAGCCTCGGGGTGCATTCCTTCGACCAGGTGATCCTGCTCTGCTACTCCGACCAGCTCGACGTGCAGGAGGCGGATGCCCGCACGCTGATCACCCTGCTGCACCTTCGCGACATGGCGGAGAAGGGCGGGCACGACTTCCGGATCGTCAGCGAAATGCTGGACGCGCGCAACCGCGAGCTGGCGGAGGTCACGCAGGCGGACGACTTCATCGTCAGCAACAAGCTCACCAGCCTGATGCTCTCGCAGGTGTCGGAGAACAAGGCGCTGAACGCGGTCTTCGCCGACGTGTTCGACCCGGACGGCTCGGAGGTCTACCTCAAGCCGGCGGGAAACTACGTGGAGCTGGGGGTCGAGGTGAGCTTCTACACCGTCGTCGAAGCCGCCCGCCGGCGCGGCGAAGTGGCCATCGGCTACCGCCAGATGGCGCACGCCAAGGATGCCGGCAAGTCCTACGGCGTCATGGTCAACCCCAAGAAGTCCGCGCGGCTCGCATTCTCCAGCGCGGACCAGGTCATCGTGCTGGCTGAGGAGTGATCCCGAGCTTCTCGTTGCGCTCCAGCATGCCGACGGCCTGCTGGAGCCGCCGCTGCCGGGTCTCCTCCTTCTTGGCCTCGGTGATCCAGCGCACGTAGTTCTTGCGGTGGGAGGGGGCGAGGCGCTGGAAGGACTCCCAGGCCGCCGGGTGCTCCTGAAGAGCCTCCTCCAGCCATGGAGGAGGCTCGGCGCCGATGCGCTCGGGCGGCCGGTAATTCGGGTCCGGGTGCAGCTTCGCGATCCCGGCTTCGGTCATCTTCCCCTCCGCCGTCAGCCGCTTGACCCGCTCCAGGTTGGAGGGCGACCAGTTCGTGCGGTCCTTCCGCGGCGTGAACGTCTGGGCGTAGTGGTCGTCGTCCAGCTTGCGGGCAATGCTGTCGATCCACCCGAAGCAGAGCGCCTCCTCGACCGCAGCGTCGTAGGAGACCCTGGGCTTGCCCGTGTGCTTCTTGGGGTAGACCAGCCAGACCTCCGTCTCGGTGGCATGGTGCTTCTCCAGCCACGCCCGCCACTCCTCCCGCGTTTCGGCGCGGACCAGCTTCGGCTTGCTCATGGGTTACTCGATCCCGGAATCTACCGTCGCCAAGCGCATCTCATCAAGCAACTCTTCACGGCGCCACCCGCGAAGCTGAGCACCGCTCGGGTGCGGAAGCAGCTCGAAGATCGAGACGCCGTTTCCCTGCCTGCGAGTCAGGTACTCGGACATCGCTTCCCGGATGACCTCGGCGACCGGCCGCCCGGCGCGCTCAGCGAGCGACCGCAAGTCGCGGTAGACATCCTCGTCGACATGAAGGGAAATGGGTTTCATGAGAGCATCCTATGTCGATATAGAGATCAGGCAACTCAGCAGCGGACCGTCCTCCGGGCCGGCTTCGACCGCGTGCAGGCGGATGCCGTTCGTCGCGATGGTCCGGTGCCTCACTCCCATATACTGCCTGCATGCGATACCAGATGAAAGAGAAGTTGATTGCCCTGGGCCAGGATTTCGTCATCCAGGACGAGAGCGGACGCGACGCCTACTTCGTGGACGGCAAGGCGTTGAGCTTCGGCGACAAGCTGGTGTTCAAGGACATGGCGGGCAACGAGCTCGCCCGCATCGAGCAGAAGCTCCTCGCCTGGGGTCCGACCTACGAGATCTACCGCGGCGGGGAGCACGTGGCCACGGTCAAGAAGTCGCTGTTCACCCTCTTCCGCAGCAAGTTCGCCGTGGACGTGCCCGGCCCGGACGACCTGGAGGCGCAGGGCGACTTCCTCAATCACGAGTACACCTTCACCCGCGGCAGCCAGACCGTGGCGCAGGTGTCGAAGCGCTGGCTCTCCATTCGCGACACCTACGCCATCGACGTCGCCGCGGGCGAGGACGACATCCTCCTCCTGGCCTGCGCCGTGGTCGTCGACATGGCCAGCCACAAAGAGGGCGATCACGATCATTGAGGCCCTGGCGCTCCCTCCCCGCTGGTGTTGAACCTTGGGCAAGGCACGCCTTCCCTGGGAGTTTTTCATGCAGCTGCGCTGCACCCGAAGATCGATGAAAATAGTCGTGGATAGGTGCCGGCGTGAGACCGGAGCGCACTGGTGCCTCTGAGCCCGCCTGGGTGTTTGGTCGAGGGTGGTCTTCGGAACCCATGATTGTG
>DASUNJ010000113.1:0-5579 GCA_036277235.1 Thermoanaerobaculia bacterium
CCGGTCTTCGGCAAATCCGCTCAGCTCCGGGTGCTTCTCGGCGAGGTGCCGCCAGCCGCGGGCCTGCTCCACACGCGTGGCTGCCACCCGTGGATGCTCGACATGGAGGACCTCGCAGTCCGGCGCGTAGACGAACCGTGCCCCAGCCAGCGCCAGACGGTATCCCAGGTCCATGTCGTGGCAGCGGTGGCCGGATTCATCGAAGCCCCCCACTCGCCGAAAGAGCGAGCCTGGCACTGACGCATTGCCGCTGTAGAAGTCCTCCCAGTGCGCTGGCCGCTCCCGGGACGGCTCGTGGCCAAGGGAGCGCGGGTCCGGAACGCTGGCGCGGGACAGCTCCTCGTAGCTCGCGCGCTCGAGGAGATGCTGTCGAATGACGGGGAGCTCGCGCATGCCCCCGCAGATGACGGTCTCGCCGCCCGCTGAAGCGAGCTCCAGGTGACGGCGCAGACAGTCGCGCGAAAGGAGGCAGTCGGAGTCGAGGAACACGAGCACGCTGCCGCGCGCAACCCCGGCCCCCAGGTTCCGCATCGGGCCTGCCGAGTGACCGGTGAAGCCGTCTCGTCGGTAGACCAGGACGCGGACCTCGAATTCCAGGGCGAAGCGGCGCAACAGGCCCTCGGCCCCGTGCTCGCCGTCTTCGACCAGGATGAGCTCGAAACGGTCCGGGTCGAGGCCTTGCGCCCGGAGACCTCCAAGCGGGATGGCGAGCGAGCCGCCGGCATACGGGATGATGACGGAGAGAAAGGGCTCCAAGCTCAAAGAGTCACTCCTCACCCTCGTCACGCCCGGGCTCCAGACCGTAGGGCCACTCCAGCCCATAAGGCCGCTCCAGACCGTAGGGCCGCTCCAGACCGTAGGGCCGCTCCAGACCGTAGGGCCGCTCCAGACCGTAGGGCCACTCCAGACCGTAGGGCCGCTCCAGACCGTAGGGCCGCTCCAGACCGTAGGGCCACTCCAGACCATAGGGGAGCTCCGGCTCTCGCGGCCCCGCCTGGACAAAGGGGGTTTCGAACGAGGACTCGAAAAGGCCGGGATAGCCCGGGGGCGGCGCCTCCTCGGCCTGCCGGTCGGGAGGAGCGGCTCCGCTCGCGGCCTGGGTCGGCCATGGCCTCCCCTTGGCGGGCAGCAGCTCGCAACGGGTGAAGCCGACCCGCAGGGCGGGGAACGAAAGCCGTTGAAACTGCCAGGTCGGGCGCCCGGTGGTCCAGCCCGACAGCTCTCCGGTGCGCTGATGCCCTCCAGGTCCTGCCGCGAAGAACTCCAGGGTGTACCAAAGCCCTTCCGGAGCAGCGAGGAAGATCCAGAAACCCAGGCGGTCCGGCTTCACATGTATGGAGATCATGGCGCTCCTCGGAGATGGCGCGCAGTTGCCCTGGACCTGCGGCCGGCGCCGCTCCTGGGACGGTGCACGCGCGCGTGGAAGTTCAGAGAGGCGGCGTACTCGAGCCGGCGAGTGAAAATATCGCTGGCGGGCTCGCTGGCTCCGCTCCCCCCGGCCCGCCACCACCACCGGTGAAGAGCGTCTTGCGCTTTGCCCATCGCTTCGCCCAAGCGCGTCCACGGCCGGAACGCGGAGCCGTGCACGGCGGCTCCGACGCTCCAGCCGGGCCACAGGAACTCGATTTCGAACCCGGCGTCCTGAAGGAGCCTGATGAGCCCGCCCGGCGTCAGGTGGAGGTAGCTCCCCCAGGTCCATGGCTCGAGGAAAGCGACCGTGCCCGTGAGCGTTCCCTCAGCGCGCAGCACGCGGCTCGCCTCGCGCAGGAAGAGGTCCGGGCGCAGAGAGTACTGCAGAGTGGCGATCGTGAGGACCGCGTCGAATCTCTCCGCCGCAAACGGCAGAGCCTCTCCGGCAGCGATCACGTCGGCCCGGCGGGAATCCAGGTCGAGCCCGACATAACGGTGCCCGCGCCCATGGAAGTAGTCGCGGTTCTGGGCCCGGCCACAGCCGACCTCCAGCAGATCGAGCCGCCCCCGCCCCTCGAACAGGGCGGCGCGCTCGGGCGAGAGTCGCAACGGCAGCGGCCCTTCGACCTGCTCCTGTGGAGCCCGGAAGAAGTCGGGGCGCTTCGGTCCCATGCTCTTCCGGGCGCCGGCCGCAGCCTTGTAGACAGCAAGATGCCAACCCTTGCCTCTAATCTCGTCCCGAAGACGATGGGCCGCGATTCTGCGGTTCTTGAACGCCTGCTCCACGGTCCTCCACGGCTCGGGCTCCAGATCCGTGAAAGAGACCACGAGCAGACCGCCATCCGCCAACAGATCTTCGTACCGGCTCAGCACCCGAACAGGATCGCCGGAGCAGTACAGGGTCTCATTGAAGATGGCAATGTCGAACCAGCGCTCCCGGGGCACGAAGGTTTCCATGTCTGCACAGGACAACTTCTGACGCCAGGGCCGCCGCGCGCGGCGGCGCGCCCGAGCGATGGCCTCCTGGGAAACGTCGATACCGTGATAGAAGGAGTAGGCCCCAGAGGAAAGAAAGTCGAGGAGGATGGCTTCGCCGCAGCCGAGGTCCAGGATCCGCGCGCCTGGCTTGAGCAGACGGCACCAAGCAGCAATGATGCTATAGCGTGGGCTTTGCGGCTCCGTGGCCAAGTAGTCCCACACTCCGGATCGGTACTCACGGTCCCAGACACTCGCGTCCCGACGCTTGCAGTCGTCCACTCGCACGGCCTCGATCGTGTCGTTTTTCGAAAAATCAAGATAACATACGCCCCAACGAGCCGCAAACCCATGATCGAAGCCGTCCTCCTCAAGCTCGGCGGCAGCCTGATCACCGAGAAGTCGCAGCGGGAGACGGCCCGGCCCGAGGTGATCGCCCGCCTGGCGGAAGAGATCGCCCGCGCTGCGGCCCGCATCCCGGAGCGCCTCGTCCTCGGCCACGGCAGCGGCTCCTTCGGCCACGTCGCCGCCCAGGAGCACGGCGTCGCTTCCGGGCTCAGCTCCCCCGCACAGCTCCCCGGCATCTCCCGCACCCAGGAGCGCGCCGCCGCGCTCCACCGCGAAGTGATCGACAAGCTCCTCGCCGCCGGGCTCGCCCCGTTCTCCATCGCGCCGTCGAGCTGCCTGATCTTCAAGGGCGGGAAGCCGGACCTGGCCCTCAAGCCGCTCCTCCTGGCCCTGAAGAACGGCCTGATGCCGGTGGTCTACGGCGACGTGGTGATGGATCTCGATCAAGGAGTCGCGATCTGCTCCACCGAGCGGATGCTGGAAATCCTCGCTCACCGGCTCCCCGTCCGCCGGGCTCTCTGGCTTGGCGAAACCGACGGCGTCTACGACGGCCAGGGCCGGACCATCCCCCGCCTCTCCGCGGACGGCTTCGAAGAGGCCCTGGATTCGATCGGCTCCCCCGCCGGCACGGACGTCACCGGCGGCATGCGCCACCGCATCGAGACCGCGCTCGCCCTGACCCGCCTCGGCATCCGCTCCCTGCTCCTCAACGGGCTCACCCCGGGGCTGCTCGAACGGGCGCTCCTGGGCGAGGATGTGCCGGGGACGGCGATCGAGTAGCGGTACAATCTCCCCTCCGTATGGAGCCGCACGCGCAACACACGCCGGAAGAGCTGGAGCGGCTCCTCGTCGCCTCCAGCCGGACCTTCGCCCTGGCCATCCCTCTCCTGCCCGAGCCCACGCGGCAGGAGGTGACGATCGCCTATCTCCTCTTCCGCATCGCCGATACCTTCGAGGACGCGGCGGCCTGGCCGAGCGCCCGGCGCATCGAGGCCCTGGAGCGCTTCGGCAGGTTGCTGGAGCAGCCCGATCCGGACGAGATCCGCGAGGTGGCTCGCCGCTGGGCTGAAGAAGTCCCCTGTGAGCAGCCCGGCTACCGCGAGCTGCTGGCGGAGATCCCGTACGTCTTCGACGAGCTCCTCGCCCTCTCTCCTCCCGCCGTCGGGCTGATCACGGCCCACACGCTACGTACCGCGTACGGCATGGCCGACTTCGTCGGCCGCGTCACCGCGGAAGGCGAGCTGCGCCTGGAGAGCCTGTCCGACCTCCGGCAGTACTGCTACGTGGTGGCGGGGATCGTGGGCGAGCTGTTGACCGAGCTGTTCCTGCTCGAACGTCCCGACCTCGATTCCGTGGCCGACGCCCTGCGCGAGCGCTCCCGCCCCTTCGGCGAGGCCCTCCAACTCGTCAACATCCTCAAGGACTCGGCCTCGGACGCCACCCAGGGTCGGCGTTATCTCCCCGAGACGGTGGACCGCGCCGAAGTCCTGGCCCTGGCACGCGGCGACCTGCGCACCGCCACCGACTACGTCCTGACTCTGCAGCGCGCGGGAGCGGAACGGGGGCTCGTGGCCTTCAGCGCCCTCCCTGTCCAGCTCGCCCACGCGACCCTGGACCGGGTGGAGACCGCCGGCCCCGGCGCCAAGCTCACCCGTCCGGAGGTCTACGCCATCCTCCACCGTCTCCAGCGCGCCCTCGACCGCAACGAGCCCGCGGTCACGGATCCTTCGGAGCCGATCCCCGCCGTCTGGTGAAAGAACTGGGGATAGAAAGGTTACCTGCAATGAAGCTTCTCGCCCTGCTGCTCTTCTTCGGCGTCCTGCCCTGGCTCATGGCCTGCGCGGACCAGCCGCGTCCTGCGGCCGCTCCGGCCGCCGCCCCGCCCGCCACCCAGCTCACGGCCGCCACCCGCGACCCGCACTCCGCGTCGCGCCCCGACGAAGTCGCGGTCGAGCACCTGAAGCTCGACCTCGACGTCGACTTCCCACGGAAGCAGCTCGCCGGCCGGGCCAGCCTGCGCCTGAACAACCGCACGGGCGCCGGCAGCGTCTGGCTCGACACCCGCGACCTGACCATCAGCAAGATCACCCTGGACGACGATGAGGAAACGCAGTTCAACCTGGGCGAGTCGGACAAGTTCCTCGGCCGCTCCCTGGAAGTGCAGATCAAGCCCGGCACCAAGTGGGTCCATGTCGACTACGTGACCAGCCCGGACGCCGCGGCGCTGCAATGGCTCGATCCCCAGCAGACCGCGTCCGGCAACCAGCCGTTCCTGCTCACCCAGTCTCAGGCGATCCTCGCCCGCACCTGGGTGCCCTGCCAGGACACCCCTGGTGTGCGCATGACCTATGAGGCCACCGTGCGCGTGCCGAAGGATCTGCTCGCGGTCATGAGCGCCGAAAATCCCACGAAGAAGAACGCCGACGGCGTCTACCACTTCAAGATGCCGCAGCCGATCTCCTCCTACCTGCTGGCCCTGGCGGTCGGCGAGCTGGAGTTCCGCCCGCTCGGCCCGCGCGCCGGCGTCTATGCCGAGCCCTCGGTCGTCGAGCTCGCCGCCTGGGAGCTGGCCGACACGCCGAAGATGATCGACGCGGCCGAAAAGCTCTACGGCCCCTACCGCTGGGGCCGCTACGACATCCTGGTGCTGCCACCAAGCTTCCCCTTCGGCGGCATGGAAAACCCGCGCCTGACTTTCGCGACGCCCACGATCCTGGCCCGCGACCGCTCGCTCGTCTCGCTCGTGGCGCACGAGCTGGCCCACTCCTGGTCCGGCAACCAGGTGACCAACTCCACCTGGAACGACTTCTGGCTCAACGAAGGCTTCACCACCTACGTCGAGAGCC
>DASUNJ010000114.1:0-3236 GCA_036277235.1 Thermoanaerobaculia bacterium
GCGTGGGCAACGTCGGCCGGCAGGCCGTCGAGCTTGACGGTCGGCTTGGCGAGCGGTTGGACGGTGCCGTAGCCCGAATAGAGCATCGGCAGCTCGATCACGACGATCTCGTCGCCGAACGCGAACCCGACGGCGAAGTTGAAGGCCTGGAAGTTCTCGGCGGTGAGCGTGATGCCTCGGTCGCGCAGCTCCTGCAGCGAAAGGGTGCGGACGCTGGCGGAGGCGAGCAGGATCTCGCGGACGTGGAGGATGGCGAGCGACGGCTCGGACCTGGCGAGCACCTGGCCGGTGGCCTCGTCGACCAGGCGGATGTTCTCGAGGCGGTAGTCGCCCTCCTGCTGGAAGCCGGGCAGGAGGAACGTTCCGCCGGGCACCGTTTCGACGGGGATGGGCTGGGGGACCTCGGGTCCGCTCAGCTCGGCGCGCACGAGCATGCCGGCGATGCGGGGATCGCCGGGGGAGACGGAGCCGCAGGCCGCTTCGGCAGCGCCGAAGCAGGTGCGGATCCGCGCCCGCTCGCCGACGTTGATCGTCTGGTCGGCGTCGTTGGTGAGCTCGTCCGCATAGAGCGTGAGCCGGTTGCCCTGGATCTTGAGGGCGCCCGTGCCAATGGGATCGGCATGCGCAGGCCAGGGCACCGCCGCGAGGAGCCCGAGCAGCACCACGAGGATCGCCGTTCCCTGACGGCGAAGACAAAACGACCCTGCCCCTGGAAGACGTCGCATTCCAGCCACCGCATCTCCTAACCCGGCGAAGTTCCACCATAGGCAAGACTGGTCCTGAAGGAAGACCTAGGAGCGGTATCCCGACCACCTTGCGCGAATTGACTACCGACAAAGTTCCAGAATAAGGCAGACTCGGAAACCTGTCAATCCCCGCCCGCACATTTCGTCGTCCCAGCCCATAGACAGTTCCGAAATTGAACTAAAGCAGACGGACCTCCCTACCGCCCCGCCCTCGGATTCCGGCGCCCCGTTCCAACTTCCGCGGCCCACGCCCCGGCTTCCGTACTGCTTTCCCCTCTGTACGCACGGCGTCCCCAAGAAGTTTCAGGCCGCGAGGAGGGCCGTGCGATCGGCTTTGGAAGGCGGGCGTCCGGGGAGGACCTGCGCATTCATTGCAATCATGCTGAGATTCTCCGATCCCACCGGACCCGCCGCCCGGGGCTCGCAAATGGCCGTGGAATACACTTTCACAGGCATGAAGATCCCGGCACCGCACCTCATCGACGCGCTGTTCCATGGATCGAGGCATGATCCGGAGGAGCCTTCCTTCGCGCAGGAGCCGGGCGAGGAGCTGACGCGCACCGTCCTCTCCGCCGAGGCGAGCCGCCTGCGCGACCTCGTCCTGCCGATCCGGCTGCTGCCGATGCCCCGCGAAGGGACGCGCGCCGCGCTGCGGGAGTACACCCTCAGCCTGAACCAGATCATCGCGGGCCAGCCGTCGCACCCGCAGGTCTGGTCGTTCGTCCAGCACCACCTGCCCGCGGACCGGGCGGCCGAGTTCGAGCCGCTGTTCAAGGCGCACTTCCACCCTCTGTGGACCCGGGATGAGCTGGACGGCATCTGCGAGCGGGGCGAGCGCGAGCTCCACCAGGAGTGGCGCCGCCGCGCGAGCCGGATGGCGCGCTGGTCCCCGGCCTTCCGCGCCATCCGTCAGGACCGCGAGTTCTCCGAAGTCTGGCGGTCGCTCGAGGCGGGCGACTTCGACCTCAGCGGCCGGGGCAAGGACTACACGGCCGGCATGCAGTACTTCCAGGCGGCGCGCGCCTTCGGGGTCGAATGCCTCCTGGAGCTCCTCGGGCTCCACGCCAACCGCGGCGGCCTCTACCTGGACGTGCTCGGCGGCGACGGCTACATCATGCGCATCCTCGAGGCGACGCGCGCCATGCGCGAAAAGCGGCTGCTCGTCCTGCCCGTCACCCAAACGCAGCTTGCGCCCGGGGACCGGGGGGAGCGCATCGAGACCTCGCCACTGGAGCTTCTCCTCCACCGCGTGCTGGAGATGGTCGAGGGCGTGCTCGTGCTGCTGGTCACGCCGCCCTCGGGGGACGGAGCGTCGCGCAGCGCCCGCCTGATGGGCATGCACGGCGCCGGGGTAGCGGTGGGCGATCCGTTCGAGCTGCCGGAACGCGAGCTGGCCTGGCTCCTGGCCGAACGCTCCGTCGCCTGGCTGGGGGGCAAGCCCGTGGCCACCGGCCTCGCCGCGATCCTCAGGCGGGTCGCCGACGAGCTGACCGCCAGCGCCGGGGCGGGCCATCCGCCGCTGATGATCACCAACGACATCTCCGCGCACATGTTCCGCTCGGCGGGGCTGTGGGGCTTCCCCACCCGCGAGGACGCGCGGCTCCTGCCGCGGACCTTCCGCGAAGGCTCGCTCGACGGCGTGCTCTTCGCCTACGGCACGCACCACGTCACCAGCCTGGACGAGGCCTTCCGCGCCTCGCTCGACGTGCTGCGGCCGGACGGCAGGATCGTGGTGCACGACTTCCTCGACGAGGGGCAGGTGGGCCGCTGGTTCCACGAGATCGTGGACCGCCACAGCCGGACGGGCCACGACTTCCCGCATCTGGGACCGGTGCAGCTCGCCGTGTCCCTGTACCTGGCGGGATTCCGCGGCGTGGAGCTGTACGAGATGGAGGACCCCTTCGTCTTCTCGGTGCCCGAGGAAAGCCCCGCGACCGCCCGCCACGTGGCGTTTACCTACCTGCTGGGGATGTATGGCATGACCGAGAGCTTCGGCAACCGGCTCGACCGCTTCGAGGAGCTCCTCCACGAGATCCTCTCCTATCCGGAGATCGGCAACGAGCCCTTCCTCGGGGAGGATCTGGTCTACGTGCCGCGCCGCGCCGTGGTGGTGAGCGCCCGCCGGCCCGAGGACGGACCGTGGGCTCCTCTCAACGAAGCGGACACCTCCCTGGTCCGGGTCCTCACCGAGCTCCTCAGCGCCGGCCCGCGCTGGGGCGTGACTTCCGAAACCCAGAGGCAGTGGCTCTCCTGGATATCCTACGGTCCCTTTGCCGGGCGCCGGATATGAAACCCGTTGAGCCGCCTGCCGGCGTGCGCACCTACGAGGCCCTGACGTCTACCCTCTGGAGGAGCGCGCGCCCCCGAGGGGACAGCCGGTACCCTGTCTCCAGGCTCTCCGTCAGCCCCAATCCCTTCAGCTTGCGCACGTTCACCTTGAATGCCGCCCTCTCCTGCCCGAACTGCGAAGCCAGATCGCCGGCCCGGACT
>DASUNJ010000115.1:0-5273 GCA_036277235.1 Thermoanaerobaculia bacterium
TGCTAGCGCAGCTCCGCGGGGATCCGGTCGCGAAGCTGGTCGTGAAGCTCGGGCAATCGAGACCAGTGCAGACCCGGCTTCACGTGATGGGCCGTGTGGTAGCCCGAGTTGAAGGTCACCAGGTTGTACAGGCGGCTCTCGATGTTGCGCGAGGCATGGAGGTGATCGTCCATCTCCAGGCCGGCGTGCTGCTCGAAGCCCAGCCGCGCGACGTTGAAGATGGCGAGCAGCATCGGCCCGATGAAAACGATCAACGCCTTGGCAGGGTCGAGATAGATCAGGACCGCGAGCGGCACCAGGCTGACGAATGCCATGACCTTCAGGCGCCGGTAGACCCGCGGGTACCGCCGGCCGAGGGCGATCGTCCAGGTCAGGTGGCCGGCGAAGTTCTTCACCAGGCATTCGAAAAGGCTGCGGGGCGAGCCCTCCGGGCGCTGCCAGCGCAGGGTGTCCTGCTCGGGCTCCAAGTAGTGTGGATGATGCCCGAGGTTGTGGTGCAGGGTGATGAGGTAGGGCGGCGTTCCCGTCTGGAGAAACAGGATCGTTTCATAGGCCCGATTCAACCAGCGCACGGTGAAGATGTTCAAGTGATGCTGATAATGGTTGCAGGCGATGGCCACCGCCTGCACCGGCTGGAACAGGACGACGCAGAGGGCCGTTGTCCACAGGCTCTCGACTCCGAAGAACAGGCCGAGCTGCACGCCCAGCACCGTCAGGCTGTACGCGAGCGGCCAGCGGTCCTCGGGGTAGCGCAGGATCTTCATTGCCGGCAATCTTACCAAATGAAAAGGGGGACCGATTTCTCGGTCCCCCCGGTCGGATCGTTCTGTTCTAGTAGCGGTAGCGGTCGGTCTTGAACGGCCCTTCCTTGTCCACGCCGATGTACCTGGCCTGGTCCTCGCGCAGCTCGGTGAGCTTGGCGTTCAAGTTGGTGAGCTGGAGGCGCGCCACCTTCTCGTCCAGGTGCTTGGGCAGGGTGTAGACGCCGATCTCGTACTCGCCCTTCTTGGTCCACAGCTCGATCTGGGCGAGCACCTGGTTGGCGAAGGACGAGCTCATCACGAAGCTCGGATGGCCGGTGCCGCAGCCGAGGTTCACCAGCCGGCCCTTGGCGAGCAGGATGATGCGCCTGCCGTCGGGGAAGATCACGTGATCCACCTGCGGCTTGATCTCCTCCCACGGGTACTGCTCCAGGCTGGCGACGTCGATCTCGCTGTCGAAGTGGCCGATGTTGCAGACGATGGCGTTGTGCTTCATCCGCGCCATGTGCTCGTGGGTGATCACATGGAAGTTGCCCGTCGCGGTGACGAAGATGTCCCCCTTGTCGCAGGCATCGTCCATGGTGACCACGCGGTAGCCTTCCATGGCTGCCTGGAGGGCGCAGATGGGATCGATCTCGGTGATCCACACCTGGGCGGAGAGGGCGCGGAGGGCCTGAGCGCTGCCCTTGCCCACGTCGCCATAGCCGCAGACCACCGCGATCTTGCCGGCCACCATCACGTCCGTGGCGCGCTTGATGGCATCCACCAGCGACTCGCGGCAGCCGTAAAGGTTGTCGAACTTGCTCTTGGTGACGCTGTCGTTGACGTTGATGGCGGGGAACTTGAGCTCGCCCTTCTTGGCCATCTCGTACAGACGGTGCACGCCCGTAGTGGTCTCCTCCGTGACACCCTGGATCGCCTCGAGCTGCTTCTTGTACCAGCCGGGCTGGGCGGCGTTGCGCCTCTTGATGGCGGCGAAGAGCACGCGCTCCTCCTCGCTGGTGGGGTTGTTCAGCACCGAGGGATCGTCCTCGGCCTTGGCCCCCAGATGGATGAGGAGGGTGGCGTCGCCGCCGTCGTCCAGGATCATGTTGGGCGCGCCTTCGGGGAACTCGAAGATGCTATGGGTGAAGTCCCAGTAATCCGCCAGGCTCTCGCCCTTGAGGGCGAAGACGGGGGTGCCGGAGGCGGCGACGGCCGCCGCGGCATGGTCCTGGGTGGAGAAGATGTTGCAGCTCGCCCAGCGCACCTCGGCGCCGAGGGCCCTCAGGGTGTCGATCAGCACGGCGGTCTGGATGGTCATGTGCAGGGAGCCGGCGACGCGCGCGCCCTTGAGGGGCTGGCTCGCGATGAGCTCATCGCGGATGGCCATCAGGGCAGGCATCTCGCCCTCGGCGATCCGGATCTCCTTGCGGCCCCAATCGGCGAGGGAAATGTCCGCGACGCGGTAATCCGTGGCGGTCTGCTTCTCGGTTCTGTCTACGGCCGGGGTGGCGACGGTCATGATTGACCTCCTCGTGATACCCGGGCTATGGGGGGAGTCCTGCTCACCTCCATCAGTCCCGGTAAGGGTTGAGGTGAGCGCCGTTTGTGGGCCGGTGGTACCGGTGTCCGAGCCTGGGAGGGGGGCTCCTGCAACGCTCCTCGGACGGATCCCTATTTTACAACGTCTCGGCCAGGCTGCGCAAGCAGGCTCTCGATGACCTCTCTGGTGGCCGCCGCGGCCTCGCCGCTGTTGGAGGCGACGGCGACGGCGACATCGTGCTCCGGCGCGATCGCGATCCGGACGAAGAAAGTGCCGCCGCTTCCCGCGCCGTAGTGCAGAACCCCCCAGCGCTCGTCCCGGCGAACGCCCCAGCCCAGCGTGAAGCCCTGGTCCGCTCCGTCAGGCGTCCTGTGCAGCTTCTCATAAGCGGATTGAGGGAGCAGCGCCTTTCTGCCCAGCAGGCCGTTGAGATGATCGGCGGCGTAGCGTCCCAGATCGCCGATCGAGCCATGGACCGCTCCCGCGGGCCACAGGACGACGGGAAGCAGGTACGAGTCGTCCAACGGCTGCTCGACGAGCTCACCGTTCCGCTGGAGGTGTCCGCGCGGCTGCTCGGGCGTCCGTGAAGTCGCGGGCCACCCGAAGCCCACGCTCGTCATGCCGAGAGGTTGCGTGAGCCGGCTTCGGACCAGGTCTTCCCAAGACTCTCCCGTCGCGCGCTCCAACATCGCCGCTGCCGCCGTGTATCCCACGTTCGAATAGGCGGCATCTCCTTTGCCGTCGTTGGGCTCCTCGGCGGCGAACACTTCCAAAAGAAACGCCAGCCGCTGCTCGGTTGGCGAGCCCCGGAACGCCTTCAATTCCTCCAGGCGGTCGGGGCCGAACTGCGTGTATGCGGGCATCCGCGCGGCATGCGCCAGGAGCTGCTCCAGGGTGGCGTCCTGGTACTCGCGCCGCGCGCTGCGCAGCTCCGGCAGGACGCCGGCCAGCCGGGAGGTCCACCGGAGCCCTCCCTCCTCCACGACGATCGCCGCGAGGGTGGCCGTCATCGACTTTGTACAGGAAGCGATGTGGAAGCGATCGTCGATGCGCAGCGGGTCTCCGGTGCTCATCCGCCGGACACCCGCCACGGCGCTCGAAACGACCTGGCCGCCCCGCACGACGACGGCGGCGAGTCCGGGCAGGCCATGCTTCGTCCGGATCGCCCCGAGCTCCTGCTCGAGACCCGGAGGAGAGGACGGTGGGGCGACGCCGGCCTGGCGCGGGCCGTTGCACGACAGCAGTGTCAGCGCGAGGAGGCCCCAAACGATGCAGCGCATAGCCACTGTACGGCAGCGGTCACTGCGAGTTGCAGGACCTTGTCACCGCGATTGGACCGCAACTCGCCCCTCTATTCTCCTGAGCCTCCAGCCACGCCTGATGTAGAGTAGGCTTTGGCAAGCTGCCCTCGCACCTTTTTGTATTTCTTCCAGTCGAACTTATAGACGAAGTTCGTCGCTGCCTCTACTCCTCGCCTGAAGAGGTCAACCTTGTCTTCATCACTAAGCTGAAAGTTGAGCCAGTGATGAGGGCCTGTATCAATGCATGTCACGAGCTGGTGGTAATCAGGGTTTCTCGTAATGAAGTCATAGTCCAAAGAATGTCTGGCTGAGTCAAAAACACGAGTGAGCAAGTGGGTGGCAGTGCCAATCTGTCGGCGGTCCCTGCGTTCCGTGCCTAACTTCACGCCAAATGTCGGAGCAACAGGAACTCTATGCGGCTCGTGAAACACGTCAATGGGGAAGTTTGACATTATCCCGCCGTCGATGAAGACGGCCTCATGGGGAGGGAAATCGAAGCTTGCAAGTCTTTCCCAGCGTTCGTAGGCGGCATCATCCTGAGGAACGTCAGAGACTCTGAAGGGGTGAAAGAAGAAAGGGATCGACATCGAGGCCCGTACAAACAGGGCCGGATTGACATCCTGTGGATTCTTCCAGAACAATGAGGCCATCCGGGGAAGCTCCACCTTTGTCTCGGTGGAGACTTCAGCCGTGATCAAGGCCAGGCGCGCTCCGCCATCGAAGACATCCCCGTTTCTGGTTGTCAACCCCTCCGGCATCCAACTTACGCGATCTTCCAGGTCTTCGCTTCTGGTAATACCGTTGTCAGCAAGTATTGACGTCAGCCATTCAAGGAAGTTGTTTCCCGGGTTCAGGCCGAGATTCTGGCTTACAGTATCGAATACCTGTAGCGCCTTGAGGCCGAGCTTGAGCCCTCCCGCTCGCGCCACAAGAACCTTGACAAAGTCCTGCACATCCGGATCGCCATCGACAAAGTCGTACAAGTTCTTGCTTGCCAGCAGCAGGGCAATTTGGGCGCTCTTCTCTCTATCCTTTCTATCAAGAGCGGCGAGCAGAAGAGCGCTGATTGATCCGGCAGAAGTGCCACCTATGCCTAGAAACCTGACCCCGATTGCTTCGAGGGCATAGGTATAACCAAGGAGGGCGATTCCAAGTACTCCTCCACCTTCCATGACCAGATCAACGTACTGATGTCTCTCTCCATCTACAATGTCCGAGAATTGCCGGTCGGCGGCATTCTCTTTGAGACCACGAATTGCAGCCCGAACACCCGGATCATGAGTAAAGCTTCTGGAGTCCATTTATTCTCCGCGATTGTGCCTGCATGAGGAGGAATTCGTCAACCTGCAGCCTCCCGTTGCTGCTCCTTTACAAGGGCATCTCTCACCTCGAGGTATTCTCGACCCGCATCGGTGATCTGAAAATACTTCTTGAGATCGAACTCGCCTGGGTCATGCACATGATCGTGGATGCTGTTTACGCCGTAACCAGGTCGAGGCTTTACAAACCGTTTTGCATCGAGGTCCTTGACTTCAAAAAACATATCCGGATGATAGCGCACCAAGAAAGGTTCGTCGCCGTTGATACCACGAAGTTTCTCGAGTTGAAACTCGTTCACGATTCCCTTGAGAAGAACCTGAAGGACGCGGATCTCGGATGCCTGCTCTTCTTGGCGCTGTGCTAGAG
>DASUNJ010000116.1:0-12417 GCA_036277235.1 Thermoanaerobaculia bacterium
CCTTGAGGTGGTCGAGGGCGAGCAGGTGATCCTTCCAGACCACGTCCACGGTGCGCATCATGACCTCGCGCTCGAAGCCGCGCATCGCCTCTTCGGAGTGCCGCGCCTCCTTCTCGGCGTAGCGCTCCTCGACCGCTTTCCACAGGGTCTCGCGCAGCTCGTCGATGCCCAGCTCCTCCAGCCGCAGCTCGCTGGCGTTGATGTTGAAGTAGGAGAGGAACTGGGTGCGCAGGCCGGGGAGATCCCAGTCCATGGGATCGAGCTTCTCGCCGGCGTGGGTATCCAGCAGCGAGTCGATCACGTCGGAGGCGATCTTCATCACGTACTCGCGGCCCTCGCGGCCCTCGAGGATGTCGCGGCGCAGCTTGTAGATCGCCTCGCGCTGCTTGTTCATCACGTCGTCGTACTCGAGCAGGTGCTTGCGGGTCTCGAAGTTCCGGCCTTCGACCTGCTTCTGCGCCCGCTCGATGGCGCCGGTGACCCACTTGTGCTCGATGGGCTCGTCCTCTTCCATGCCGAGCTTGCCCATGATTCCCTGGATGCGGTCGGAGCCGAAGATCCGCATCAGGTCGTCTTCGAGGGAGAGGTAGAAACGCGAGGAGCCGGGATCGCCCTGGCGGCCGGAGCGGCCGCGGAGCTGGTTGTCGATGCGCCGCGACTCGTGGCGCTCGGTGCCCAGGATGTGGAGGCCGCCGGCCGTCAGCACCTTCTCGCGCTCTTCGGCGCAGGTGACCTGGTAGCGCTCGAAAGCCTGCTGGTACGCCTCGGGCTCGGTCTCCGGGTCGGCCTCGGCGCGGGCGAGCCCCTCGGGGTTGCCGCCGAGGATGATGTCCGTGCCGCGGCCGGCCATGTTGGTGGCGATGGTCACCGAGCCCAGCCGTCCGGCCTGGGCGACGATGGAGGCCTCGCGCTCGTGGAACTTGGCGTTGAGCACCACGTGCGGCACCCGCGGCGGCTTGTTGAGCAGCTTGGAGACCATCTCGCTCTTCTCGATGGAGACCGTGCCCACCAGCACCGGCTGGCCCTTCTCGTGGCACTCGCGGATCTCCTGCACCACGGCGCGCCACTTCTCGTCGGCCGTGCGGAACACGAGGTCGGCGCGGTCGTCGCGGATCATGTCCCGGTTGGTGGGGATGACCGTGACGTCCAGCTTGTAGATCTGCCCGAACTCGGAGGCCTCGGTATCCGCGGTGCCGGTCATGCCCGCGAGCTTCTTGTACATCCGGAAGTAGTTCTGGAAGGTGATTGTGGCGAGGGTCTGGTTCTCGCGCTCGATCTTGACCCCCTCCTTGGCCTCGACTGCCTGGTGCAGGCCGTCCGACCAGCGCCGGCCCGGCATCATGCGGCCGGTGAACTCGTCGACGATGACGATCTTGCCGTCCTTGATCAGGTACTCGACGTCGCGCTGGTAGAGGTGGTGGGCGCGCAGCGACTGGTTGACGCCGTGGATGATCTCCATGTTCTCGGGGTCGTACAGGTTGCGCACGCCGAGGAGGTGCTCGACCTTTTCGACGCCCTCGTCGGTGAGGCTGACCGAGTGGCCCTTCTCGTCGACCAGGAAGTCGCCGGTGGTGCTCTTCTGGCCGTCGCCCTCGTCGATCTCCTCGCCCTTGACCAGGCGCGGGATGATGCGGTCGATGCGGTAGTACTTGTCGACCGACTCCTCGGACGGGCCGGAGATGATGAGCGGGGTGCGCGCCTCGTCGATCAGGATCGAGTCCACCTCGTCCACGATGGCGTAGTGGTGGGGGCGCTGCACCATGGACTCGAGCTCGAACTTCATGTTGTCGCGCAGGTAGTCGAAGCCGAACTCGTTGTTGGTGCCGTAGGTGATGTCCGAGCCGTAGGCGGCCTTGCGGTCGCCGTCGGGCATGTCGTGTTGGATCACGCCCACGGACATGCCGAGGAAGCGATAGACGCGGCCCATCCAGTCGGAGTCGCGCTTGGCCAGGTAGTCGTTGACCGTGACCACGTGGACGCCCTTACCCTCCAGGGCATTGAGGTAGACAGGAAGGGTGGCCACCAGGGTCTTGCCCTCGCCGGTCTTCATCTCGGAGATGCGCCCGCGGTGGAGGATGATGCCGCCCATGAGCTGAACGTCGTACGGGCGCATGCCCAGGGTACGCCAGGCGGCTTCGCGGGCCACGGCGAACGCGGGGACGAGCAGGTCGTCCAGGGTGGCGCCATCGGCGAGCTGCTGGCGGAACTCGGCGGTCTTGGCCCGCAGCTCCTCGTCGGAGAGAGCCTTGATCTCAGGCTCCAGCTCGTTGATGGCAGCCACGTCAGGCAGCATCTTCTTGACGTCGCGCTGGTGCTGGCTGCCGAAAATCTTGGTCAGAATTGTGTTGATCATCGAGATCTCATGTGTTGGGGAGGCTCGCGGGTAAAGGCCCGGCGGCAAGCAAATACAACCCGGAGTCTAGCAGAAAGAATTCCGCGCCGAGGGGGACGTTGGGGCGGCCTGAGAGGCCGCCCCTGCCGGATGCGAAGGGTCCCTAAAGAGGGCCGCCGCCGTTGTCGAGAATGTAGACCAGCGGGTTGACCGGCTGGCCGTCCTGGCGCACTTCGTAGTGGAGGTGATAGCCGGTGGAGCGGCCGGTGTTGCCGACGCGGCCGATGATGTCGCCGCGCTTGACCCGCTGGCCCGGCCGGACCTCGACCTTGGACATGTGGCCGTAGCGGGTGGTGACACCGTAGCCGTGGGCGAGGTAGATCGCCTTGCCCAGGCCGCCGATGGTGCCGGCGCGCATCACGATGCCGTCGGCGCTGGCCCGCACGGGCTGGCCCGGCGCGGCGGCGATGTCGACCCCCTGGTGGTCGCCCCGGCCGTGGGTGACCGGGTCGCTGCGGTAGCCGAAGCCGCTGGTGAGGATGCCCTTGACCGGCGTGATGGCCGGCGTCTGGGAGATCCAGCGCGCCCGCTGGTGGAGCCGGGTCTCGACCGCCTTCAGCGTCCCGTCGATCTGCCGGATGCGGCCCTGCATGGCCGGGAGATCCTCCACCCCGACCTCGTCGACCGGCTCATCGACCGGAGTACCGCCGCCGATGCCCGCCTCGGCGGTGTCGCCGGTATTGGCGGCATCCTCGCCGAGCGTCGCGATCCCGGCCACGATGGCGAGCTGCCGGGTGCGGTCTTCATAGGAGGTGAGCTGATCCTGCAGGTTGCGGATGCTCGACTCGAACTCCTGGTTGACCTCGCGAAGCTTCTCGTTCTCGCCCGCGAGGCGGGCGATCTCGACGGGATTGGCCTTGGTGGAGAAGTGGGACCAGATGAAGAAAGCGGCGGTGAAGGTGAGCAGGAGCAGAGCGCCGGTGACGAGCCCGATCTGAAGGTTCGTGACCCGCCACTTGCGCAGCTTGGCATGGGCGTGCGGGACGAAGATGACCGTGTGGTGCTGTCTAGGCATAGGCAACTTTACAAGAGCCGTTTCACTGCAACGTACCCGTAATCACGAGAGCTCAGGGAAACAAAACCAGCAGTAAGTGAATGGGTATTCTAAGGGTCGCGAGGGGAATGTCAAGAGGAAAGTTAAATATGGTGGAAGCACATTTTAGTGACGGGAAGAGACGGTCTGAGCGGGGCTGAAGAAGTTCTTACAAACCCAGGGGGCGTGCCGCGTTCATTCATGCGCACTCGTCTATTTGTTTTCCACAGCGGGCTTGCCGCACTCTATATGTTTCCCCGGCATTCCAGTGGCTCACTCGATCGTCACGGCCGCCACCGCCGCTCCGCCAGTCACCGCCGCGCTCTGCCATCGTTGACCGTCCGGAGTCTCGACCTGGACGATCCAGCTCCCGGCCGGCACGCCGTCGACGACCGCCTTGCCCCCGGCGAGCGGCCACTGCTGAACGGCCTCGCCGCCCGGGCCGAGCGTCCAGAACGTTTGCCCGTTCCGGCCCAGCAGGCGGACCGTCCCGACCAGATCCGAGGAGAGAAGCGCCGGGACGCGCACGTTCAGCTGCCCGGCAGGCGGCAGCGTCACCTCGACGAGCTCTCCCGAGGGCACCACCAGGCTTGCCGTGGCCACGGCTCCGCCGTCGGCGGCGACGATCAGAGTCCAGGTGCCCGGGGAGAGCCGCGACAGCTCGAAGATCCCTCCCGCTTCCCGCGGTGACCGGGTTTCCGAGAGCGCCGTTCCGCGCGCCATGTCGCGCACCTGGACGTGTACTCGCTCGGGGATCTCGCCGGAGGCGAGCCGGACGCGGATCCTGGCGCCCTGCGCCGGTTGCAGCCGGATTTCCAGGTCGTCGAGCGTCTGCCCGCCGGCGACCTGAATCTCCTGGTCGGCCTGGAGGAACCCGTCGGCGTTGGCCTGGAGGCGGTACCGGTTCGGCTGCACCCGGTGGACCACGAAGCGGCCGTCGCTCTTCGTGCCCGCGGTGACCAGGTACTCCGGGCCCTCGACCGGCCGCAGCGAGAGCATGGCGTTCCGGATCGGCTCGCCGTCGGCCGCGCTCAGCACCAGCCCGCCGATCGTGGCGCCCTGGAGACGGATGACCAGGTCCCGGTCCTGCTGGAGGTCCACCTGGTCGTTGTGTACGACCATGTTCCGCTCGTGGCGCAAGCCGATGCGATAGGTCTCCGGCGCGAGATCGTCGAAGCGGACCCGCCCCTCGTAGTCGGTCATGGCGGTGCGCTCGGCCGTGATCCGCTGGCCGCGCACGGAGATGCGGGCGTCGGGGAGCGGCTCCTCGTTATAATGCACCTGGACCGTCAGTGCCAGACGCTTCTCGAACTCCAGGTCGCGCGTCAGCTCGCGGTCGGATGGGCGGATGGCGACGCGGGTCCTGGCCTGCCGCTGGTCGTCCCAGAGCCTGGCCGTCACCGTCCAGTCCCCGGGCGCGAGGGACCGAACCTCGTAACGGCCCCGGCCATCGGTCCAGGCGGCCACGGTATCTCCGTTGTCGCCGCGCGCTTCGACCTCCACCTGAGCCAGATCCTCTGCGGGGAGCCCGAGGATGTCGCCGGAGAGCACGGCTCCCTTGTCGAGCGTGATCTCCAGGTTGGAGACGGGCTCGTCGGCAATCGCGAGCACCCCCGGGCGCTCGGTGTCGACGAATCCGTCGGCTCCGCCCCTCAAGCGGTATTTGCCCGCGACTACCTGGGAGAGGCGGAAGCGGCCGTCCTCGCCGGTGACGTCCCGATACTGCCTCGGATCGAAGCGGTACTCGGGGGCGAGCTCGACCCTGGCTCCCGGCACGGGCTTGCCGGTTCCGTCGACGACGCGGCCCGCGACCTCGACCCCCGGCTCGAACGTCAAGTCCAGCACGTTGACCCCTGGCTGGATCTCGAACGGCTTCGCCACCCGGCCGTGGCTCGGATGGAGGAAGATCACCTCCTGCCGGCCGAGCTCCGCCCCTTCGAGCCAGTACAGACCGTCGTCGTTCGTGGCGGCCCCGGCTCCGCTGACCCCGACGCGGACCCCCGGCACCGGCTCGCCGGTCGCGGTGGTGACGCGCCCCTGGAGGAGCGCCCCCCGCTCGAGCACCAGCCGGAGCTCTCCAGCCCGGGGTAGATCGACCTCGACACCCTCGAGGGGCACGAAGGACGGCGCCGCTGCGCTGACCCGCGCAGCTCCGGTGGGGAGGCCCCGGAGCTCGAATCGCCCCTCGGCGTTGGCCCGCGTATTGCGGAGGATCGGCTGGCCCACCGGACGGTCCGGCTCCTCGGGCAGGAAAGCCTGCCAGTGCAGATCGATACGCGCGCCGGGCACCGGAGCACCGGCCTCGTCCACGACCCGGCCCGACAGGACCGCTTCAGGCTCCAGGCGGATCACGACCGGCTTCTCCGTGGGAGGCCGGACCGAGCGGATCTGCGCGATCAGAAACCCGGGAGACCGGACGGCCACGTGGACCGGAGACCCCTGGGCGAGGTTCTCGATGGAGAAGCTTCCGTCCGCCGCGACCGTGGCCGCGGGCCTGCGGTCCTTGAGCGTACGTTCCATCTCGTTGGGATTGGCCGGCTGGTCCAGGAGGAAGATCTCGCCGCCGGAGACGGCCTCGCCGCGGTGGTCGACCACGCGGCCGGTCAGGATGGCGCCTGGGTGCAGAGTGACGACGCCCAGGTCCGCGGGTCCGGTCCCGGCGGGGATCCGGAGAGCCGGGAGGACCGCGGGGGCGTATCCCTTGCGGCGAACCGTGAGCTCCACCTCGGCAGCGGGCAGCTCGGGCAGCGAGAAGATGCCCTGGGCATCGCTCTGCGTGCCGGTCCCGTCGTCAGCCCCGTTGTCCGAAGAGCCCGGACGAAGAGCCGGGCGCACGACCGCCTCGGCCCCCGCGATCGGCTTGCCCGCGGGGTCCTGGACCTTTCCCCGGGCAGACCGGGCCGGAGCCAGCACCAGCACCAAATCGCGCCCTGCGGTCGCACGCTCGGCGACGGGGAAGCTCCCCGTCCGGAAGGCCCGGACTTCATAGCCCTGTGCGGGCCGCAACCGCCGCAGCTCGAACCGGCCCTGGGAATCGGTCGCGGCTCGGTCCGTCACCGGATCGGTGGGAGAGAAGGCCCGCTGTCCCAGAGCGCCTTGCGCAACTGCGACGACCGCGGCACCAGCCAGGGGCCTGCCTTGCGGGTCCACCACCTTGCCGCGAAGCCTCCCGGCACGCGCCAAGGCGAGAGTCCCGATCTTGCGGCTCGCGAGCTGGGTCCGGGTGACGAGGACTCTTTTGAGAAGGTAGCCGGGGGCGAGGACTTCCAGATCGAAGCGCCGGCTTCCCGGGGCAGTCACCTGGAACCGCCCCTCGGCGTCCGTCCGCACAAAGGCGCCGGGGGCCGCCGAAGCCCAGACGAGCGCGCCCGGAACCGGCTTGCGGCCTTTCTCGTCGACCACCTGGCCGGAGAGGACCAGCGGACCAGCCGGAGGGGGCGATTCCGGTTGGAACGGGGCCCATGCGCCAGCCTGGGCCGGCGGCAACTCCAGGGGTTCGACTACGGGGAGGGGAGGGGACTGGATGGGCGCTGCGCTCCGCACCACCACCTTCCAAAGGCCGGAGGATGGAGCCGGCAGGGAAAACCGGCCGGCGGCATCGGTCACGGCCGTGGCAACCGGATCGGCCGGAAGAATCGGCAGGAGCTCGACGCGGGCGCCGGCAACTGGCCGGTAGTCCGGCGCGAGGACCGTACCGGTCAAGTCGATTGCGGCAGCGGGAACCAGCGAGGGGGCGCCGAGAAGCCAGATCAAGACGCCGAAGCGCCACCCTCGCCTAGCCGCCATAGAGGATCAGAGCTCGCAGTTCGACTCGGTCTCCGCATCGCAGGTGTCCGTGCCGTTGCTGCCCTCGGCGTAATCGGTCCCCGCGTCGCCGGTGAGGCTGTCGTCGTCCCCCTCGCCGTACAGGCCGTCATTGCCGTTGCCGCCGACGATGATGTCGTTGCCGAGATTCCCGGTCATGGTGTCCTTATCGTCCCCACCGTCGATCAGGTCAGTGCCTGTCCAGCCGCTCGAGTAATCGTCGTAGATCCCGGAGGAACCCGCGAAGATCTCGTCGTCCCCGACATCTCCATAGATCCCGTCGGGACCCTCTTCTCCGTAGAGGCAATCGCCGGAGCCGAACCCATAGATCAGGTCGCCTCCGTCACGTCCATAGATGCAGTCCACTCCCGAGCCACCGGTCAGGAAGTCATCCCCGGAGGTGCCGATGACCGTGTTGTCACAGGTACACGTGGCCCAGGCCGACGGCGCGAGGGCGAGGGCTCCAGCTAGAACGAACAAAGACGCCAGGACGGACAGACGGCTGCTTCTCATGTTCTTTCCTCCTTTGCGAGGTAACGCTAAAAGAAGCTAGCACAACCCGGCGGAGAAACATAGCTGTCGAGCTATGTTTGCTGCGGCCTCTTTCTGTACAGCCCCTCGTTGTGCGCCCGCCCCTCGCGGACCTGCGCGATGCGGCCGTCCTGGGCCCAGCGGCGGAGGGTGGTGGCCACGCTGCGGGGGTCGGGCTGGCGGCGGAGCTTCGCGCCCCAGCGCCTCTGGATGGTCGAAGTCAAGGACCTGGCTCCGAAGACCGCGTCCGGAGGCAGCTCCGCGATGACGCGGGCCATCATCCGGCTGAGCGATTTCCTCCGACGGACGTCGATGTCCTCGGCCGGCGTGGGTGCCGGCGCCTCGACCGACCTGTCGCGCACCAGCAACTCGCCGGCTGCCACGGACGCGGCCCGGAACGCCTCCAGGTTCGCCCGCGCCGCCTCGAGCTGCTCCCTGTGGAACGCCGCCTTGTCGCGATAGAGCGCCTCCTGCTCCGAATGAAGCGCCTGCTGCCTCTCGTGATGCGCGACCCGCGCCTCCAACTGCGCCAGCATCTGGGCGATCGAAAGATTCTGGCTCACAATCCCTCCTTTGTCGCAACCGAATCACAAGATGCGACATTTCCCCTTGCGGCGGGACATCGGTGACGCGTACTGCCGCAGAAAAGAGTTCGTTATCTTATCTGACCTGCTTGCTGCGGCAATCCTATATCAGAATCTCCGGCGACTCAACTCTTTGGCGACAAACATCCGTTGCAAGAGACAAACCAAGAATATATCACGACAAATAGAAGAGCGATGGCGACAGTTAAAGCTCTAGTGCGGCATTCGAGGTGAACAAGGCGACATTCAGCCTCTCTGCGGGGTGATAGAATCGTGAGATGCGGCAAAGTAAGGGGGCCAGAACAGATAGAAGACGGTAAAACGGAATCTTGCAGGCTAGAATTGATTCTAGCCGACTTGATGCGACAACCAGGCTTCTTGCGCTACATTCGAGTGCCGTCCGCAACAACGGATGCGGGAGAATTGCCGGTGGAACGCGCCGTGCAGGACACGGCCTCCTCATGAGGCGAAGGCTGATCCTCGGCGTGCTCGCCGTCCTCCTGCTGGTCTTCCTCTACCGCCTCTTGACCGTCTACACCGTCCGTTCCGGCGAGTGCCGTCCGCGGCAGGCCGATCCGAGCGCGGAGCGGACCGGCTTTCCGCAGCAGCGCCGGCATCTCGTGGTGATGACCTACAACATCGCGGGCCACGACGAGCTGATCGACGGCGACCATGTGCGGCACATCGCCGATGCGATCCGGCGCATCAAGCCGGACATCGTGGCCTTGCAGGAAGTGCATCGCAAGACGTGGCAGTCGCGCTTTCGCGACCAGCTCGCGGAGCTGGAGTCGCGCACCGGCCTCAACGGCACCTTCGCCCCGAGCTATGTCCAGTGGGGAGGCGGGTACGGCAACGCGATCCTCACCCGCGGTGAGTTCGTGCGGACGCAGGTGCATCCGCTGCCGTGCATCGGAGAGCCGCGGGCGCTCCTCGAGGCGACGATCCGCATCGATGGGGCCACGATCAGCTTCTACGCCACGCACCTGACAAGCTGGGGCCGTTTCAACTCGAAGATCCGTGCAGAACAGCTGCAATGCCTTGCGCGCGAGGTCCGTGCCAGCCGCCATCCGTACATCCTCGCCGGCGATCTCAACACGGATCCGGATTCGCCGGAGATGGAGGCATTCCGCCGCGAGAACGCCGCACAGCTCGCGTCGCGGAACATCGGTCCGACGTTTCCGTTCTGGAACGAGCAGATCGATTACATCTTCGCCGATCACGGCTGGCAGGTCCGCGCCTCGCGCGCCTGGCCGATCGAGACGTCGGACCACCTGCCGGTGACGGCAGAGCTGATGTGGGGGCGGGTTACTTCGCCTTAGCCCTCTTCCTTCCCGCAGCTACATCCGAGGCGGACAGATCCTTCCAACGGACGACGGCATCCTGGGGTGCGAGATGCACGTGGACGGCGGCTCCCAAGGCCATGGCCACCTTGGTCATGGTTTCCAGGGTGAAGTTGGCGTTGCCGCCGAGCAGCTTTGTGATGTACGCCCTCGACGTGCCCAGCCGGCGTGCCAGCTCAGCGCGGGAGACTCCCTGCTTTTCCATGAGCACGCAAACGTCTTCGGCGAACTCGTCGATCGGGACCGCGACCCAATAATCGACGCTCTGCCGGGCCTCCTTAAACATCCGGTTGTAACGCTCAAGGTTCTCTGTCAAGGATGATGAGCTCATTACGAAACTTGGCCTCCCGATAGAGCCGGAGCAGGAACCGCGCCGACTCGATTTCAATCTGCGGTGTCGTCTCCGCCTTGGTGAACGCGGAGGTGCAGACAATCCGGAAGTTGGAGTCGTAGAAGTACACAACTCGCAGCTTCTTCCCTTTCGGCTGTCTGCGCAGCTCGAAAATCCCTCCGCCCAGAGACTTCGAGATTGTGGTGTTCTGTACCGGCGGTCCACTGTTTGGCAGCCCCACCTCAAGCAACTCGAGCATCCTTCGCTGCGCAGCCTGGTAGTTCGGCGCCAGAGCGTTCAGGAACTCCAGCACTTGGCAATGCCCCCGGTGATCCACGACTGCCAGGACATCCCAGTGATTCCGCGCGATGCGGAGGAGCTTCATGTTAACTCTCCTGTTAACAGATCGTCAAGGGAAAAAGGCCTCACCACGTCACCCTCCGGTCCAGGCTGCGGTACTGAATGGCCTCGGCGAGATGCGGCGCCCGGATGGGGCCGCTGCCGGCGAGGTCGGCGATGGTGCGGGCGACCTTGAGAATGCGGTCGAGGGCACGGGCAGAAAGGCCGAGCTTGTCGAAGGCGGCGTCGAGGAGTGCCCGGCCCGCCGGCTCCAGGACGCAGTGCCGGCGCAGAGCTTCGGGTCCCATGCTCGCGTTGACCGGGGTGGAGGAGGCCGCGCCGAAGCGTTCGAGCTGGAGCGAGCGCGCCTCCGTCACCCGCCGTGCGATAGCCTCCGACGACTCGCCCGACGAGCTGCGCAGCTCCTTGAGCGTTACGGCCGGGACTTCCACGTGCAGGTCGATGCGGTCGAGCAGCGGGCCTGATACCTTTCCCCGGTAGCGCTCCACGATCTGGGGCAGACACCGGCAGTCGTAGCGGGGGTCTCCCAGGTGGCCGCAGGGGCAGGGATTCATCGCGGCGAGCAGGGAGAAGCGGGCCGGGAACTGGAGGCGGGCACGCGCCCGGACGACGGTGACGAAGCCCTCCTCCAACGGCTGGCGCAGGGCCTCCAGGGTGTCGCGCCGGAACTCCGGCACTTCGTCGAGGAAGAGGACACCGTTGTGAGCCAGGCTCGCCTCGCCCGGACGCGGGCTGCTGCCGCCGCCGATCAGGCCCGCCGTGCTCGTGCCCGTGTGGGGCGAACGGAACGGTCGGCGCCGGATCAGGCCCGCCGGCGGCTCGTCGGCCACCAGCGAGTGGATCTTGGTCACCGCGATCGACTCGGCCAGCGTGAGCGGCGGCAGGATCCCCGGCAGGCGCCTCGCCAACATGGTCTTTCCAGACCCGGGAGGGCCGATGAGCAAGAGGTTGTGTCCCCCGGCTGCCGCGACCTCCAGCGCGCGGCGGGCCATCTCCTGGCCGCGGACCTCGGAGAGGTCGGGCACGGGCTCCGGCACGTCGAGCGGCAGCGCGGTCGGGTCGATGGCCGGGATCGGCTGCTCGCCGAGCAGGTGCTGGACCGCCTCGGCGAGCCCTTTGAGGGGGATCACCGGCACGCTCGCCAGGGCCGCGGCCTCGCCGGCGTTGGCCGCGGGCAGCAGCACCTCCCGGACGCCGCGCCGGTGACCCAGATCGGCGATGGCCAGGCCGCCCCGGACCGGACGGATCTCGCCGTCGAGGCCGAGCTCGCCGCAGATCAGCCGGCCCTGGAGCACGTCCTGGGGGATGTGCTCGTAGGCCACGAGCAGCGCCAGGGCGATGGCGAGGTCGAGGTGGTTGCCCTCTTTGCGGAGGTCCGCGGGGGCGAGATTGATGACGATGGATTTCGGTGGCATGTCGAAGCCGCAGTTCTTGATCGCGGCTCGCACCCGCTCGCGGCTCTCCTTCACCGCGGCATCGGCGAGACCTACGATCTGCACCTGCGGCAGGCCGTTGTGGACGTCGACCTCGACATGAACCAGCCGGGCTTCGATTCCCCATGGGGTGGCTGTGGACGCTCGGGCTAGCATTTGAAAAGAGTAGGAACGGAATTCGCTTCTGAAATGTCATTCCTTTGAATTGTGAAAAGACATTGAACGTTCTGATCGTCGCTACGAAATCCCCCTGGCCTCCGGTCGACGGCGGCCGTCTCCTGCTGTCTCTCACCCTGGAGGGGTTGGAGCGCGCGGGCTGCCGCTTCACGCTGATCGCTCCCGAAGCCGGGCCGGCGAGCCCGGCTCTGGCGCTGGCCCGCTCCTGGCGGCTCCCCCTGGCGCTCGCCCGCCACGCGCAGCCGGCCGTGCGCCAGGAGGTCGAGCGCCGGCTGGCGGCCGAGCGCTTCGACCTGGTACACGTCGAGCAGCTCCAGGCCCTGCCGCAGGCGGAGCCGGCCCTGCGCCGCGGCGTGCCGGTGGTGCTGCGGGCGCAGAACGTCGAGAGCGATCTCTGGAGGGCCACGGCCGCGCTCACCCCAGGCTGGCGGG
>DASUNJ010000117.1:0-5599 GCA_036277235.1 Thermoanaerobaculia bacterium
AGATCACCTATCCGGCGATCTGGCTGCTCAACCACACGGCCAACTACCTGCTCAAGCTGGTGGGGATCGCGCCGATGAGCGAGTCCGAGATCGCGCACGACGAAGAGGAGCTGCGGCTGCTCCTGTCCTCCAGCAACGCGACCCACATGTCGCTCCAGAAGCGCGAGCTGCTGGACAACATCTTCGAGCTCTCCCACCGGATGGCGAGGCAGATCATGCTGCCGCGCCAGGACGTGGTCTACCTCTCCTCGGCCCGGCCGCTCGCCGAGAACCTGCGCCTCGCGCGGCGCAGCGGCCACACCCGCTTCCCGCTCTGCGAGGAAGACCTGGACCATGTCATCGGGGTCATCCACATCAAGGACCTCTTCCGCCGCGAGCGCCCTCTCACCGCGCTCCAGGAAGTGGCGCGGGAGATCGCCTTCGTGCCCGAGACCCTGGAGCTCGACCGCCTGCTCAAGCGCATGCGCACCGAGCGCTTCCACATGGCCGCGGTGATCGACGAGTACGGCGGCGTCTCCGGGGTCGTGACCCTGGAGGACGTGATCGAGGAGATCGTCGGCCAGATCAGCGACGAGTTCGACGTCGACAAGGACGAGCTCCTCAAGGTGGAGGACGGCGTCTACGAGGTCAGCGGCGGGATGCTCATCGAGGATCTGGAAGACGAGCTCGACCTCGAGCTGAGCGACCGCGACGAGGACACCATCGGCGGCCTGGTGCTCTCCGAGCTGGGCCGCAACCCCACCGTGGGCGACCGGGTGGAGGTGGGCTCGATGGCCATCGAGGTCATGGAAGTCCACCTCAACCGCGTCAACACCGTGCGGCTCACGATCCTGCAGCCGGCCACGGTGCCCGACTCGTCCGAGTAGCCCGGCACACCGCTTGCACTACCCCCTTGCAGGAAATTCGGGGCAACCGCACCGCCCCTCTCGTGACACACCGGCAAGGAGGAGAACCATATGGCGACGACCGCTACGGAGACCAACGCCCTGAACAGCCTGTTGCGGGGTGAGATGTCCGCGATCGAAACGTACCGGCAGGCGATCGAAAAGCTGGGCGGCGAACCGCACGATCCGTGGATCGAGCAGCTTCGCTCCCTGCAGCGCGACCACCGCGACGCGGCCGACGCGCTCTGGCACCATGTCGAACAGCACGGCGGCAAGCCCTCCGAGGACTCGGGCCCCTGGGGCACCTTCGCGAAGGCCGTCGAAGGCACCGCGAAGCTCCTCGGCAACGCCGCCGCGCTCAAGGCCCTCAAGGAGGGCGAGGAGCACGGCCTCAAGGACTACGAGGCGGCGCTGGAGGACAAGAACCTGCCCGCCGACTGCCAGGCGCTGATCCGCGGCCTCATCCCCCGTCAGCGCCAGCACATCACGACGCTCGACGGTCTGATGACGCGCGTCTAGCTCCTGCCCTCCCCCGCTTCGCGGGAGAGGGCGCCTCCACCCTCCCCATGGCACGTGCTTGCGATGTGGGTGGGGGCGCCCTCTACTCCGAAGCGGGGGCTACCTGCCCAATTCCGCCTGGAGCGCCGCCCGCTCGGCCTTTTTGAGCGTCCCGCGGATCACCACCACGCGCTTCCCGGTGCGCTGGACGGCCCAGTCCCTGCCCAGATCCTTGGCGGCGGACTGGAACTCGCGGGCGTCGGCCTCCGTGTCCCACTCCGTAATCCATGCCAGCAGGCGCTCGCCTTCCTTCTCATACACGCCGAAGCGGTCGCCGCCCCAGCCCGCCGCGGCCTGCACGGCGCGCTCCTCCTTCTTCAGGGCGCCACGGAACAGGGTGCGGATCGTGAGCTCGCCGAGCTGCGCCTCGGTCGCCTTGGTCCAGCCCGGCAGCACGCGGGACAGGTCCGGCCAGGGGAGGATCACCGGGTCGTCGCGCTTCGTGTGCCACTTCTCGGGGTGGAGGATCTGTTCGGAGGAGCGCGGTGGGTCCTTGAGGAAGGCATGGTCGAGCAGCGCCTGCCCGCCCTTGCGGCGCGCGCTGAGCGAGAACTGGAAGCCCTCGAAGTAGCTGAACAGCAAAGTGTCCTGGAACCAGGCCGGGGCCGAGGACAGCTCGGCAACACCGGGGACGCTGGGCACGCCCGGCGTGGATTCCAGCAGCTTCCGGGGGTCGTCCATGAACGCGCCCATGCTCTCCTCGATGCCGGGCAGGGTCGCAAGGCTCATCTCGGCGAAGAAGTCCATCATGACCAGGGTGGCATCCCCTTCGATGAGGGCGACCTTGGCCACGTCCGCGTCGTCCAGCGGCTGGCCGGTCGCGAACGTCTCCAGATGGAAGTGCTGGTCCTGGAGAGCGTGTGTCAGCTCGTGGACGAGCACCGCTTCCTCGGCTTTTTCGGCGGCATCCGCGGGCAGGTCGGTCGACGGCACAATCTCACCCTCGCGACCCTTGCGCTGCACCAGGGCGAGGTAATGCAACTCCGGATCGTAGAAGCCCGCCACCTGGCTGGTGAGGAGCTCGGGAAAGAACTTCACCAGGTCGAGGCTCTCCGGCACCAGGCCGAAGGCCTTCAGCGCCACCTCGACCGGCCGCAGCTTCTCCGGGGGCAGGTCGGCCTGGAAGGACTCGACCATCTTCTTCCTGAGGGCCGGGTCGTCCACGGTGCCGGACGGCACGGCCTCCTTCGCTTCGAGGCCGCGGTACTTCTCCGCCTGGTCGAGGAGCGCTTCCACGCGGCTCTCGAGCGCCTCCGGCAGCGGAGCCACGCCGGGCGGGAGGGCCGGCGACGGCGCGTCCGAGAGCAGAGACGCGCAGAGCGCCAGAGTCCTAAACACCGCCGTCCTCCGGCTTCACCAACCTGCTCATGCCGGCAGTATATGGGATGGGAGGCGGGCCTTCCCTCTAGCGTCGGAGCCGAAAAGCAGCCCATGTGTCATCGACGCTGACCAGACCCAACAGCCTCATGCCCATCCTCTCGGCAACCGCCCAGACGTCGTCACGGTTCATGTCGAGCCCTGCCGCTTTCGAGCCCTCGTGGAAGAGCACCCAAAGTGCAGCGTCGGGGGCGAGCGCCTCGACCGCCGCCGGCATCCGCGAGTCCAGCTCAGCTCGGGAGCTCACGAAGAGGAACACGAGTTGGGCATCGTTCGGGTCCACGAACCTGACATTCTCCGGCAGACCCAACGACTCGACGACGTCAGGAACCGGGTTCAGCGCGGCAATCGTGGTGCCCTGCGGCAGGTACCTATTCGACACTCGGCAGGTACCTATTCGGCATCCCGAACTTCCGGGTTCTGACGGTGACCACTAGCCAGGAGCGGGTGGGCAAATTGGTCGAGGCGTGCCGGTCTCTTCCCAAAGGCGGCTCGCGCCTTTTCTCTTCACAGACCGGGATATACTTAGGGGCGGGGGCATCCTGCCCCACCAGTGGATGAACGGGCGGGAGGAGGTCGTGCGGCTGCAGAATCCAGAATTCGTTTGCCTCAATGGCAATGCCAACAAGGAGGCTTACACTTGCCCGGACACAGAACTAGGCGATGGAGGGAACAGCGGATCGAAGCCGAATTTACGCCGTTTGAGATCCGTGGATATGCTACCTGCTTCGTCCCAACACATTACCTGCGCCTTGCGGATACCCTTTTTCTCAGCAGAGGTGAAATCAGCCCGATACAACTCTATGATCTAGCACGTTTCGTCGAGGATTTTGTCCTTGCGGATTCCATCCTTGTCCCGCGCTCGTTCCGTCATATTGCTTGCGAAGAATTCGAATCCCACGACCCATCATGTTCGTTATATTTCCGCTCGATCGAAGATGACCTCATTCTTACGAGTAGCGCACAGCACGATGTGCGCATGATCGTAGCGGATATTCATGAGGGACCAAGAATCCTTGGTGATCAAGACTTCCAGAGATTGAGCACCGCCGTCAAAGAGGGGGCGAACTTCCACGAGGTTTTTCGCACACTGGGTAAGCCAGCAGACTCAACAGTTCTTGAGATAAAAGCACAGGGGCAGTTTCGTGATCTACTCTATGTCTATTATGAATCCGACCAATATGCTAAAGATTTGCACGCGCAAGTCATTCATAACCTGACGGCAGAAGAAGAACCTTCTATTACCGCTCCCGACATTTCACCTTTGCTCGGTGAGAGAGTCGTCTCTATTTCGCCGGGCGTCGGCCTGATAAAGGCCTTTGAGGATACTGGCCCTCAGCTAACTAGAGACCTTTACGATATTGTCGCAAAGCACTTCAGAATAAAAGTGGAACGTTTGCATAAAGCTCTTCGAACTCACGTCGTCTATATCCCACCCCTACTGACAATTCTATTTAGCAGAATGCGAACTACCGCAGATTTTCCAAAGTCTCTAACGGTTTTGCGTAAGGAGTTTGGAGATTTGCGCCAAGAAATTGGCCGTTATGAACAGGAACTTCGCTCTGCAAAGACGCTAAAGGAAAAAATTGAACTCGTCGAAGAAATGGAGGGAGCCCAAGAAACTCTCGCGAAGAAGATTGCTGGACGAACACAAAAAACATTCGTAAGACGCAGTTGGAATATTGTGAAGGGGATGTCGCCGCTGAAAATCGGAGCGAACGCTCTTGATGCCTTGCTCGAATACGATGCCGACAGGTTGAGCCTTAACAGGGTCCGTCGATATGTAGACATCTATTCTTTAGCTGTTGATGCGGTCGATTATGAGAGGCAGCTTGGGCGGCTATTCCCTGATAGAGTACGGGAATGGGACAAGCTGCCGTTGATTGCGAAGGCGGTCGAGACCTTGATACCAGAGCGATCGTAGGGTTATGTGTTATATAGAGTAGATGCCCTGTACCGCACGATTTTTGACGCCCTCCCATCAGACTATAAGAGTAATCGCTCACCTTCGACCTGCATCTCGACACATGGCGGTGGGGCTCCACAAGACCCACCTCGGCATCCCGAACTTCCGGGTCTTGACCGTCACGTCGAGCAGGGAGCGAGTGGGGCACCTCGTGAAGGCGTGCCGATCGCTCTCGAGTGGTGGCTCGCGGCTCTTTCTCTTCACCGATAGGGAGAGATTGGAGGACGGAGGATATCCTCACGCACGAATGGATGAACGGGCGGAGTGAGATTGTCTGGCTCTTCTGCAAGACTGGCCATCTCCGTCAGAGAAGGGGGCTTATCTGCGGAGGGTAGGATGCTTCTGCGTCAGGACCTGACGGAAAGACGACAGGCTGGGGCCCAAGAGCGTGAATGCCTCTCGCCCCAGGGCTGGACGTGTATGCGCCGCATCGCGCCCCTCGGACGGCGCAGCGGAAGATGTACTCGGCTGCGTCCTTGAAGCCGAGCAGACCCCACCTGCGCCTCGATTCGCCCCTGGTCCCCGGCCACTTCACCTTCCCCTTGTCGACCTTGGGCTGGTTGAAACCGAAGCGGTCCTGCTTGAGCCGCGCTTCCTCCTCCGAGGGACGGCTCCCGCAAAGACCAGATCGGCCGCTCCGGTTTACTGCCGCGGAGGGTTGAAGTGAGGACGAGCCCCGTAGAAACGGAAAACAGCGCGCCTGGGATGAGATCGAGCGCGCTTGAATCCAATTTATTGGACTGAAATTGGAATCGAGCGCCCTGCATTCCAGTTTCGACCGCCTCAAAGTGACAACGACCGCACTGGATTTGAA
>DASUNJ010000118.1:0-2983 GCA_036277235.1 Thermoanaerobaculia bacterium
CCCAGCGGGTAGACCCCTCTACCCGACGGGTAGACCCCTCTACCCGCGATTGACAGCCTCCAGCGCCGGGCGTAGGCTTGCTAAGTCTATGTTTCTGCGAAACTTGAGGGAGAATGCGGCTTGGAGCTGCTGGCGCTGACGATGTCTCTTCTCGAGGCACCAGCGGTTCTCATCGCTGTCTCCTATCTGAGCTTGGTTCTTTATTGGTACCTTCGCGTAGTCGCCACGAGGACCGGAAGCTATAGGGCCCTGGCAGAGCTCCAAGGTCCACCAGGTGCTGTCGAGCGAGGCATCTGGATCGCCGTCCTGTTGGCCGGGGCGTTCCTCGTCGCTTTCTGAAAGGGAGTAGGAGGCTGGACCATGGATGAGAAGAAGACATGGTTTGAGAGGCACCTTGCGCTTATGGTAGCCCTGGTAGGTATTGTCTCGGGCCTTTTAAGCGCAACGCTCACCAACCATCTGGCGAGAAACCGTGACCTGGAGAAGACCCAGGTGGAGATGAGGCAGGAGGCCTATCAGGCCTTTCTGGACGGCCAGACCATGCTTCGGCGAGAACCGCAGAAGGAGGTTGAAGCGAACAGGCGGATTTATTCGGCGAAATTCAACATTCTCGTGATCGGACCCCGCAGCGTCATCTGTTCCATGACGAGCTACTGGAACCATGTCGAAAAATATCCGGTATGTCCTGACTTCAAGGCGAGGCGTAGGGACGCCGCGATTTATCAGGAAATGCGGCGAGCGACCTTCACTTCCCTGAACATTCCTGATCCGGACTTGGATGCTGTCGTGATCGTCCCGTATCTCTGGAACTGTGTGCTTCCCGGAGCGGATCTGGAACGAGTGTGCGCGACGCCTTGAGGAAGCCTACCCGATCAGCTTCTTGTAGCTCTTGAGGTGCCGGATGACGGACTTGTTCCGGCCCAGCTTCTCGAAGATGCCCGCCAGGTTGAAGTGGGCGTCGGCGAGCTTGGGATCGAGCTCCAGAGCCTTCTCGTAGACTTCGATCGCTTCGAGCGGCCGGTCGAGGTCCTGCAGAGCCACCCCTAGATTGAAGAGGGCGATCGAATCGTCCGGCCGCACGGCCAGGGCGCGGCGGTAGCAGGGCTCGGCCGCGGCGGCGCCGCCGGTCTCGTGCAGGAGACGGCCGAGGTTCAGGTGGGCGTCGGCCAGATTGGGATTCACGTCCAGGGCCTTCCGATACGCCTGGATGGCCTCGCCGGGGTCGTCGTCCTCGATCTCGACACCGCGCTCGTACCACTCCTCGGCGACGTCGGGAGCCTCGGGCTCCACGATCTTGCTCTCCGCGCGCTGGAGCGAAGCGGCGCCCCGCGCCAGCTCGGCGACCTCGAAATCGAGCAGGGCCTGGCCGGATTCGGGGTTCCAGATTTCGCGGCCGTCGCGCACCACCACGTGATGGCCCTGGGCCGAGATGCGGACGCCGGTCAGGGGACGGCCTTCCGGAAGCTGATCGCGGAGGTTCTTGAGCGCCAGGTGGATGCGGCGGTGGGGGACGCGCGCTGCCAGGAGACCCTTGGCCGTGCGCAGCAGAATCAGATCCTGGAAGGAGAAGCGATGCTCGCCGCGAGCTCCCTGACTGGGAGACAGGAAGCCGGCGCGTACACAGGAGCGGACTTGGGCGACCGAGAGGCCGAGCAGCGAGGCGACGTCACGCGTCGAGTAGCCGCTCGGGCTGGCGGTGCGTTCCGTCTCGCCCGGTGAGCTGAGAGAGGCGGGGCGGTGCATCGGCCCCCATTGTACTCCCGGTCAGCCCTCTCTCAGCGCTTGGACGATTTCTTCTTGGGCTCCGCCACCTCGGCCGCCTCTTCCGCGGTCTTGCGCGGGGAGGCCTTGGGCGGCTTGCGCGAAGCGATCGGGATCGGCTCCTGCGCCTTGGCCTTGGCCTTGGACTGGCCCTGGGGCTGGGCAGCCGCGAGGCTCGCCTTGAGCGCTTCCATGAGGTCGATGATCTGCGCCTTGGGGGCTTCCGCCGGCTCTGCCTGGATCTCCTGCCCCTGGACCTTCTGCTCGATCAGCGCGCGGGTGCGCTTGCGCACGTTGTCCTCGTAGACCTCGGGGTGGAACTCGTCCGCGGCGATCTGCTCGATGAGCTGCATGGCGAGGCGCAGCTCCGGCTCCTTGACTTCCGACGGCGCGACCGGAACCTCGGTGAAGCTCCGGATCTCGTCCGCGTAGCGGAGCTGCTGCATGATCAGGCCGTCCTCGTAGGGACGGAGCAGGACCAGGTAGTCCTTGCCGCGGGCGGCGTAGCGCGCCACCGCGGCGCGGCCGGTCTCCCGCATGGCCTGCGACAGCAGCCGGTAGGGCTTGTCGCCCCCCTTGTCCGGTCCCAGGTAGGTGGACTTCTCGAAGTACACCGGATCGACCTCCACAGCGGGGACGAACTCGGTGATCTCGATGGCGTTCGTCGGTTCCGGAGTCAGAGCCTTGAGCTCTTCATCCGAGAACAGGACGTACTGCCCTTTGGCGTATTCATAACCTTTTATCATCTCGTCCCGTCCCACGACCTGGTCGTCGGTCGGGCAGATGTACTGTTGCTTGAGACGGGTACCACACTTCCGGTGCAGCATGTTCAACTGAATCCCCGACGCGGGCTCACCCGTCGAGTACAGCTTCACCGGGATTGTGACGAGGCCAAATGAGATAGTTCCGGAGGCGAAAGGTCGAGCGGTCATTGCCATAATATACCATTGATTTGCAATGCCCGTGCACGTTCCTGGAAAAATCGATGCATCCAGGCTTTCGAAGGAGATTCGAAAGGAGCTGGAGCGCCTGAAAGCGCCGCGCGGCGCGGTTTCGGCATTGAATGCTGAAGCTATGAAACCAGAGGTCAGCAGCCGCCCATTTACGAAACAAGGTTGGGTTTTCGAATTGAAATATGATGGGTTCCGGCTGCTGGCCGAGAGGACGGAGGACGGGGCCCGGCTCGCCTATCGCAGCGGACGCGACGCGACTCGTATCTTTC
>DASUNJ010000119.1:0-10475 GCA_036277235.1 Thermoanaerobaculia bacterium
TCGGCCCGGGCGAGGGCCGCCAGTCCGGTGCGCAGACCCGCGGGAGTGTCGGCCCGGACGAAGAACGCGGCCCGGTAGCCGGAGGCCCAGGCGTGCTCGACCGCCAGCCGCGTCTTGCCGATCCCGCCCAGGCCGTACAGAGCCTTGTGCTGGACGATCGCCGTCCGTTCGCCGGTTTCCAGGCTCTTGGACAGCTTGCGCAGTTCCTCGTCCCGGCCTTTCAGAAGATCGCCGAGCGGTGGGTAGGGCAGGTTGTGAAGGAGCGGGGGGCCGAGGGGAGGAGGCCCGGCGTCCACTCGGATCCCCGGCTTCTCGCCTGTGATCCCCCAGATCAGACGATCGAGCCCCTCGTCCGTGATCCCGGCACGAAGATCCACCCAGGTAAAGGCACGGAGGAAGAGAGGGAGATCCGGTTTGCTCGGAGCGCCCGGCAGGAGCACGGGGATGACGGGCAGGTCCCGGTCGACGAACTCGATCAGGCAGCCTCTCATCTCCCGGTCTTCCCAGGGCCCAAGGCCGTCCCGACCGACGAGGACCGCCGCCGCCTTGGTGGTTTGGATGATCTTCTCCAGGGCCTCCTGCCAATCGCGGCCGGGAACCAGGTCGTCCTCGTCCACCCAGACCTGGAGATCCCGTGCGCGGAGCGCCTTGGCGATCTCCCGGACAGCGGGCTTGTCCTTGCTGTTGTGGCTCAGGAAGAGGTCGTAGACGGGAGCCATGGGATGACGAGAAGTCTACCAGTGAAGGAGTTGCTTCTTTCCCTGGGAACGCTGGCGTCTCGCCGGCATCCTCAAGGCATTCGGCCGAAGGCCGGGCTTCTTGGAGCGGGAGCCGCTCGTTCAGGAGCCAGGGCCGCTCATGCTTGAGCGGGTGCCGCTTTTCCAGGAGCCAGGGCTGCTCCCGCTGGAGCGAGAGCCGCTTGTCGAGGAGCGGAAGCCGCTCGTGCTGAAGCGGGAGCGGCTCTGGCTCAAGCGAAAGCCGCTCGTTCAGGAGTCAGAGCCGCTCCTCGAGAAGCGGGGGCCGCTCGAACAGAAGCGGAAGCCGCTCGTGCTTAAGCGGGAGCCGCTCGTACCCGAGGAAGGGGAAGGCCCGGCCTTTCTTGCAGGGGACGGCGACAATTGCCGGCGTTCCGCCGATTCCTCCGGACATGCCGGCAGGACGCCAGCGCTGCTCTGAAAAAGGGCGCTGTGCGACATTTTTCCCCAATCTTCGGGTGCCCCGCAGGGGCATGAGGAACTCCCAGGAAAGGCAAGAGCGACGTACTACGGTACCTTGGCGCCCTCGCCTGCCTTCCGCATCCCCAGGTTCTCGACCAGGAACGCCAGCTCGTCGGCGTACCTCTCGATCAGCTTCGAGGTGCGGCTCCGATCGCGGCCGGCTCGACCGCCGGCTCGAGCGGGAGCGAGACGGTGAACACCGTTCCCTTCCCGGGGCCGTCGCTGTGCGCCCGGACCGTGCCCCCGTGCAGCTCGGTGAGCCCCTTGACCAGGGCGAGCCCCAGTCCGAGCCCGCCCTGGCCGCGGTCCAGGGGCTGGGGACCCTGGGAGAAGGGCTCGAAGAGGGCGGGCAGCAGGCCCGGGTCGATGCCGGGGCCGTCATCCCGCACCTCGAGAAGCGCGAGATCTCCCTCCACGGTCAGGGCCAGGGCGACGTTCCCTCCCTCGGGAGTGAACTTGAGCGCATTGTGCAGCAGGTTCCCCAGGCACTGGGCGAGCCGCGTGCGGTCGCCGTGGACCCACACCTCGGCCGGCGGCAGGTCGAGGTGGAAGGCGATCCGCACGCGGTCGAAATCCGGGGTGAAGTCCTCGTAGACGTTCCTGGCCACCAGCCGGAGGTCCAGCCGCTCCTTCTGGAGGACGACCTTGCCGCGGGCGATGCGTGAGGCATCGAGCAGCTCATCCACCAGGCGGACGATATGGGCGATCTGGCGGTCGATGATCTCCAGCACGCGGGCCACCCGCTCGTTATCGGGGACAAGCTGCCGCAGCAGGTGAGCTCCGTTGCGGATCGGCCCGAGCGGGTTGCGGAGCTCGTGGCCGAGCATGGCCAGGAACTCGTCTTTCGCCCGGCTGGCCGACTCGGCGTCGGCGCGGGAGGCCTCGGCGCGGGCCAGGTGCTCGTTGCGCTCGCGCTCTCGCTGAGCGAGGAGGTCCGCCGACTGGTCCAGCGCCTCGGCCAGGCGCGCCACCTCCGCCACCCGCGAGGGTTGGACGCGGGGCCGCCCTCCGTGGGCGAGGACGGCGGCGGCCGAGGCGGCCGAGGCGATCCCCTGGGAGACGTGCCGCGAGAGCACGAAGGCCCCCAGGCCGCTGACCAGGAGCAGCGCCAGACCGGCGCCGGCGACCGCGATCATCGTGCGCCGGGCGGGACCCTCTACGACCCCGCGGGGCACCGCGATGATCGCCGCCCAGCCCGAGAACGCCGCGTGGCTGAACGCGGTATAGACCGGCTGGCCATCCAGCGTGGTCGAGGGGCGCAACCCCTCCCGCGCCTCCCGCAGGCTGCGGATGAAGGACGGAGTCCCCGGTTTGCCCACGAAGCGCTCGGGATCGCGGCTGCGGGCGACCACCATGCCCTGCCGGTCCACCACCGTCCGGGTCCACTCCTCCTGCGGAGAAAGCTGACGGTCGACGAAGCCGGCGAGCATCTGCGGGGCGATCGCGGCGGTGAGCACATAGCGCAGCTCGCCGGAATGGAGGACCGGCACCCGGACCGGGAAGGCCAGCGTCCCGTCCACCCCCCTGGCGAGGTCGCCCACCGCCGGACTCCTGGTTTCCACCGTGCGCCGCAGGCTGGCCGGCTCGGTCGCGGAAGGCAGCGGAGCCCCCCAGGCGCGCTTCGTGTTCACCACCTGCCGGCCGTCGGGTAGAAGCAGGATGACGGTCAGCCAGGAAGGCTGCGTCTTCGCGACGCGCCGGGCTTCGGCATGGAAGCTCTCCAGATCGCCGCGCTCCAGCGGCTCGGAGGCGGCCAGGGCGGAGAGCGTCCGGATCGTGCTCGACATCTCCCGGTCGACGGTTGTGGCCAGGTCCCGCGCCGATTGCATCAGGCGGCGCTCCGCCGCGGCGCGCTCGGACTGCGAAAGCTGATGAGCAACCACCGCTCCGAACAGGACCACCGGCAAGAGCGTCCCCACCACGAGCACCATCAGATGCCAGCGGAGAGGGAATGCCCGAGGGGAGGAGAGAGGACCGTCCATGTTTACCCGGCCGAAGGCTAGCACGCGAGGCTCCGGTGGCCTCCGGTGGCCTCCGGTGGCGGGATCGCCGTTTTCCTTGCGTAGCTTGAAGGGTCGGGGGAGCAAACCCCCGCTTACTTTGGAGGATATGAAATGAGATTGAAGACCGTCCCGAGCTTTTTTGTTCTCGGACTCCTGATCCTGGCCGGCTCCGGTCCCGCTCTGGCCGTGAGCCCCGAGCTCGATTCGTTCAGCGGCAGAAGCTACGGCGAGCTGACGGCTGCCTGGTGGCAGTGGGTCTACTCGTTCCCCGCGTCCGACAGCCCGCAAACCAAGCAGGGCGCCGTCGATTGCGGCGTCAGCCAGTCCGGCCCCATCTGGTTCCTGGCCGGCTCCCCCACGGGCACGGACACCTACGTCCGCTCCTGCACGGTCCCGCACCAGAAGGCGCTCTTCTTCCCGGTGCTCAACAGCTCCTGGGTGAACGAGCCCGGTGAGACCGTGACCGTGGCCGAGAAGCGCGACATCCTCGACGGCGTCATCAGCGACCTCCGGCCCGGCATCTTCGCCGACTTCGGACTCCCGGGCTCCCGTTCCTGCCGCCTCGAGGTCAAGATCGACGGCGAGATCTCGACCTTCTCCATCCCGACCGTCCGCGTGCAGTCGCCCCCGTTCGCCGCGAGCAAGGTCCCCGGCCACGTCGATACCGAGTCGATCTCGGACGGCTTCTGGGTCCTGCTGCCGCCGCTTTCGAAGGGCCAGCACGTCCTGAACATCCGTGGCGCGTTCTGCGAGTTCGACAGCACGGAGGTTCACCCCTTCATCGGAGGTGTAGACATCACCTACAACCTGACGGTGAATTGATCCCATCCCCCCTCTCCCCAGCCCTCTCCCCCGTGCCCGGGGGAGGGGGTTTGACACACTGCGGCATGGCTCCGGTAGGATGGCCGCATGATCGAGACCCTCACGACGACGACCGCTTCCGGCTCCCTGACCTACGAAGACGGCATCGCCTGGCTCGTCCTCGACGATCCTGCGAAGAAGGTCAATACGCTTTCGACCCGGCTGTTCGAATGGTTCGAAGAGCAGATCTCTCACACCGAGCGGGAGCGGCCGACTGCCCTGGTGATCCTCTCCGGCAAGGCGGACGGCTTCGTCGCGGGCGCCGACATCGAGGAGCTGCAGACCCTCAAGGAGCCCGGACAGGTGATCGAGATGCTGCAGCGCGGGCACGCCCTGATGAACCGGCTGGCCGAGCTGCCGTTCCCGACCGTGGCCGCCATCCACGGTGCCTGCCTCGGCGGCGGGCTGGAGCTCGCCCTCGCCTGCCGATTCCGGATCGCGACCGAGCACCCCAAGACGAAGCTGGGAGTCCCCGAGGTCCAGCTCGGCCTGATTCCGGGGCTCGGCGGTACCCAAAGGCTGCCGCGCCTGATCGGCGTCCCCGCCGCGCTCGACCTGATCCTCACGGGCCGGCAGGTGGATGCCCGCAAGGCGAAGCGGCTCGGCTTGGTGGACGACACCTGCCACCCCGCCGACCTGCGCACCGCGGCCGAGCGCTGGGCCCGCGGCAAGTCCGAGAGCAAGCCGGTGGGTGGATTCGCCCGCAAGGCCACCGATTTCATCGCCCGCACGCCGCTGACCGACCGCATCGTCTTCGACAAGGCCCGCTCCGGGGTGATGGAGAAGACCGGCGGGCACTATCCGGCCCCTCTCGTGGCGGTCGAGGTGGTGCGCGAGGGGATCAAGCTGCCGCTGGCGCGCGCCTTGGACATCGAGGCCGGCGCCTTCTCGCAGCTCGTGACCTCGGACACGGCCAAGGCGCTGATGTCCATCTTCTTCCGCAAGAATGAAGTCGAAGCCCGGGCCGCGAAGATCGCGAAGAAGGCCCGTCCGGTGGGCAAGGTGGGCGTGCTCGGCGCCGGGTTCATGGGCGCCGGCATCGCCCAGGTGCTGGCGGAGAAGGGCACCCAGGTCGTAATGAAGGACCGCGACCTCGCCGCCCTGGGCCGCGGCGTGGCTTTCTCGGCCGAGCGCTTCCGCGATCAGGTCAAGCGCCGCCGGATGTCCGAAGCCGAATCCAAAACCGCCCTCGGCCGCATCCAGCCCACCGTCGACTACGCCCCCTTCCGCCGGGTGGACCTGGTGGTCGAGGCGGTGTTCGAGGACGTGGGGATCAAGCACGCCGTGATCCGGGAGACCGAGGCCGCGGCGCCCGAGGGGCTCATCTTCGCCTCGAACACCTCGGCCATCCCGATCGCCCGCCTGGCCGAGGCGAGCCGCCGGCCTGAGAACGTGGTCGGCATGCACTTCTTCAGCCCGGTCCACAAGATGCCGCTGCTCGAGATCATCCGCCACCCCGGCACTTCCGAGGAGGCCCTGGCGACGGTCGTGGAAGTCGGGCGCCGCATGGGCAAGACCGTGATCGTGGTGGGCGACGGCCCCGGCTTCTTCACCACGCGGGTGCTCTCGCCGTTCCTCAACGAGGCGGCCTGGCTGCTCGCGGACGGCGCCTCCATCGACCAGGTGGACCTCGCCATGACCCGCTGGGGCTGGCCGGTCGGCCCCTTCGCCCTGATGGACGAGGTCGGCCTGGACGTCGGCCGCCATGTCGGCGAGGTGATGCGCGAATCCCTGGGCGACCGCCTGACGGCGCCCCCGGTTTTCCAGCGGATGATCGACGACAAGCGCCTGGGCCGGAAATCCAAGCGCGGCTTCTACCTCTACCAGGACGAAGAAAAGACCGAGGGAAAGAAGAAGGGCTCCCGGCCCGTGGACCCCGCGGTCTACCGCCTCCTCGACTGGACTCCGGTGCCGGTCTCGGACGAGGAGATCGTGGAGCGCTGCTGGCTCCAGATGCTCAACGAGACCGCCCGCTGCATGGAGGAGGGGATCATCAAGGACCCGGCCGACGTGGACATCGGCGTGATCTTCGGCTTCGGGTTCCCCCCCTTCCGCGGCGGCCTGCTCCAGGAGGCCGACCGCCACGGTCTCGCCTGGGTGGTGAGCAAGCTGGAAGGCTACGCCGCGAAGCATGGCAAGAGGTTTGAGCCGGCTGGGTTGCTGCGCGAGATGGCGGTCAGGGGGGAGAGGTTCTATAAGAGTTGACCGCCTTCATCATCCCCACGCTCCTCTTCGCGCTGTTCGCCCTGTTCAGTGCCGGGGGGGCCTACTTCCTCACCGCCCAGACCCGCGGCCGGACCGCGGGGATCGTGGCTGCGCTCCTCACGTTCTTCTTTTTCGCCCTTCTTTTCGCGGGTCTTCTGTACCTGCTGCCGCCGGAGAGTCTTTCCGGGACCCCGCTCGGGTAGAAATGCGCGGCGCGGGTTTTGCGTTCTCCCGAACAAGATGATCGACCCCGCGGAGCTCCAGATGGAGAGCATGGTGACGGTGGGGGCCTACGCCAACCCCTGGGAGGCCCAGCTCGCCCGCACCTGCCTGGAGGCGGAAGGGATCGACTCTGTCGTGGCCGACGAGCACCTGGCCCGCATCTGGTGCGCCGCCACGGTAGGCGGCATCAAGCTCCGTGTCCGGGAAGAGGACGCCCCCCACGCCTCCGAGCTGCTGCGCAACCTGCGGCCGATTCCCGAGATCTACCTGGTGACCGAGTCGGACCTGCCGCTGCCGCATCGATGCCCCTCGTGCAAGTCGGACAACCTGACGCTGGAACGCTGGTCGGTGCTCGGGCTCCTGGGCGCCTGGCTCCTGTTCGGCCTGGCGATCCCCGTCCCCCGGCGGCGCTGGAGCTGCCGCGGCTGCGGCTTGGACTGGAAGGACGAGGAGATCGGTTTCGAGCCGGAAATCGAGGAGGAGGACCTGATGGCCGATCTCGTCACCGTCGCCCGCTTCACCACCCCGTGGGAAGCCCACCTGGCGCGCACGCTTCTGGAGTCGGAAGGGATCGAGGCCTGCGTGATGGAAGAGCGCCTGCCGCCAGTCAACCTGCTCACCGGCGAAATGCGGGCCTTCAACCGCCTCGAAGTCAGGGAGGACGACGCGGCGCGCGCCCTCGACCTCCTGTCACAGATTCAGGCTAGCGCCGCGGGGATTCGCGCCACGGAGTAGGCGCGGGCGGCAGCTCCTCGCCGCTCTTCACCCGTTCCAGCACCTCCTCCTTCGTCTTCGCATCCAGCTTCTCGCTCTTGACCTCCTGGCGCAGCCGGGCGAACGAGCTGATGTACAGGTTTGCCACGGCCACCAGGGCGAAAGCCGAGAGGATGTAGCCCCGCCAATCGTCCAGCAGCAGCTTGTAGCCGGTGAGGAAGAGGAAGAAGAACGTCACATAGTGGCTGAAGCAGTACTCGCAAGTGAAGAGGTAGAAGAACTTGCGGGCGAGCAGGCTCTTGCTCTCGCGGGAGCGCCGCTCGCAGTACTCGCGCGGCTCGCGGAAGACCTCCTCATGGGTGACGGTCCAGGCCACGCAAGCGATGGGTAGCGCCAGGATGAACAGCCAGAAGAGCTGGAGCATCCAATCGGCGCCGGACGGGGCGGTCGTCACCATGGCGTTTCTCCGCCGAGCTGCATGGGCGGGTCCACGCCGGGATCGCGGCGCTCGGGCTCGTCGTGGCTCGGGGAATCGTCGGGCTCGTCGATCGGCTGTTCCCGGAAAGGATCCTCGGGCTCATCCTGGCCCGGAGGCTGGATCGGCTCGCTCGGATCGCGGTCGACACGGGGATCGTCGGGGATGGGCACATCTTCCTGCATGGGAAGATCTACGGCTCGCAAGAAGCTTGCCTAATGTAGGGGCGGGGCTTGCCCCCGCCCGGGAGGGGGTAAACCCCTCCCCTACATCACTGCCTCTAATTCACCAGCCCCGCTTCATGCCAGTTGGGCGGCTCGAGCTCGCCATCCTCGAGCTCGTCCCCGAACTCGAAGCGCCGGCCGCTTGCGAGGTCGAAGAGGGTCCAGCCGGCCGGATCGCAGAGCGCCACGAGGAAGCTCTCCAGCTCCTCCTCCTCGTCGGGGAGCCAGGCGTTTGCGCCCAGCATGGGATGCATGCGGACCTTGAGCGTCAGCGAGTGGACGGGCTCCTCGTCCGGCAGGCCGATCTCGACGGAGAAGACCTCGCCGCTCCACCACACGCCCAGGCCCTCCTCCTGCCAGCGGACCGAGGGGAGGGCCTGCTCGATCTGCCGGCGCACCTCCGTCCGCGTGCCGAGCGTCCGGGCTTCGCCGTCCTTCAGCTCGTTCAGGGAGGCCACCTCGTCGTGGATCTTGAGGACCAGGAAATCCGCGTTCATCGCTCTTCAGAGTAGAGTAGCGCCATGCTTCAGCGCAAGCGGACCGGATCCATTCTCTGCCCCTCCTGCGGCAAGCTGACAGGCGCTGCGGACGAACAGTGCTTCTACTGCGGCCGGAAAAACCCCGGCATGTGGGGGCTCACCACGGCCCTGGGCAGCCTCGGCCGCACCCTGCCCTTCGAGAACATCGTGGTCGGCGGCTGCGGCTTCCTCTTCATGGCCATGATCGCTGCCATGGCGATGAGCGGGGAGATGCCGCGCCTGTTCGCCGGCTTCCAGGTCCTGCCGCCGGGCCGCGACGTGCTGCTCCGCTTCGGGTCCTCGGGCGCCTTTCCGGTCTTCGTCTTCGAGCGCTGGTGGACGGTGCTCTCCGCCGGCTGGCTGCACGGCGACCTGATCCACATCGGCTTCAACCTCTACTGGGTGCGGATGCTCGCGCCGGCCACCGCCGAGCTCTACGGCGCCAGCCGCATGATCGTCATCTACACCTTCTCGACGATCGTCGGGTTCCTGGTGAGCAGCACGGTCGGCTGGTGGGTCTACATCGAGAACAACATGACCTGGCTGGCGGGGATCGGGCTCGGCGGCGCGCCCCTGACGGTCGGGGCCTCGGCGTCGATCCTGGGGCTGCTCGGCGCGGCGGTCTGCTACGGCCACCGGACCGGGGCGTACTCGACCTCCCGCTTCGCATGGCAGTACGCCATGTACATGATCGTGTTCGGCTTCATCATGCCCCGGGTGGACAACTGGGCCCACATCGGCGGCTTCGTCGGCGGCTACCTCGGCGCGCTGATGCTCCGCCCGGACCGCGGAGAGAACCCCACCCATACCGCCCTGGCCGTGGTCTGCCTGCTCGCCACCGTGGCCTCGGTCGTGGCTTCTCTGGTGGATACCCGGTTCTTTCAGTATCTGTAGAGTCTCCTCTCTTCGTCCTGGAATTGTAAGTGCCGGCGTCACCTTTACACCTTCCAGGGGCTCTGCTAGCTTGTCCCCGAGGGTTTTTCCCGGCATGGAGACGCTGACGTTACCTCTTCCGCCGGCCGAGGCGGCGCTGCGGCGCCCTTTGCGGCCACTCGAGCTGATCGGCAACACGCCGATGCTCGACCTCTCCGGCCTGCTCGGCCGGCCGGGGGTCCGCCTGCTCGCCAAGGCCGAGTTCGCGAACCCGGGCGGATCGGTCAAGGACCGGCCCGGTCTGGCCATGGTCCTGGACGCTCAGCGGCGGGGACTGTTCGAAGACGGAAGGCGGCTGCTCGATGCGACTTCCGGCAACACGGGGATCGCCTACGCCATGGTCGGAGCCGCGATGGGCATCCCGGTGACGCTCTGCCTGCCGGACAGCGCGAGCCCGGAGCGCAAGCTCATCCTGCGGGCCTACGGCGCCGAGCTGCGGATGACCGATCCGCTGGCGGGGAGCGACGGCGCGATCCTGGAAGCCCGCCGCCTGGTCGCCGAAGAGCCGGAGCGCTGGGCCTACCTCGACCAATACTCCAACCCCGAGAACTGGCGCTCGCACTACCGCACGACCGGACCCGAGATCTGGGAGCAGACCGGCGGGGAGATCACCCACTTCGTCACGGGTCTGGGCACGAGCGGTACCTTCATGGGTGTGGGACGTTTCCTGCGCGAGAAGGAGCCAGGCGTTCGGCTGATCTCGATGGAGCCCGACTCGCCGTTCCACGGACTGGAAGGAATGAAGCACATGGCGTCGGCAATCGTGCCGCCGATCTACGATCCCGCGCTGGCGGACGAGGCGCTCGAAATCCCGACCGAGAAGGCGTACGCGATGGTCAAGAGACTTGCCCGCGAGGCCGGATTGCTGGTCGGCATCTCGTCGGGAGCGAACGTGGCGGCGGCCCTGGGTGTCGCAACGGATCTCGAATCCGGCACGGTGGTCACGGTCCTCTGCGACAACGCGGACAAATATCTTTCCGACCGCTTCTGGGAGGAATCATGAGCCGTCTGGTCATCGCGGCCCGCGACCTGCAAGCGGCCGAGCAGCACGCGGCTGCGACCTATCCCGACGAGTGCTGCGGCGTCCTGATCGGCCGTATCCT
>DASUNJ010000120.1:0-11868 GCA_036277235.1 Thermoanaerobaculia bacterium
CCGGCGCTGTGTACTCGCCCGGGCGATTGCCCTCGAAGAAGCGGCGGCCGAAGTAGCTCGGCTCGCCCGTCTTCACCAGCTCCGGCAGGTACTTCTCGCGCAGCCAGCGGCGGAAGTCGGCGTCGAAGTCCTCGGGCTCGACGCGGAAGGCGCGCCGCAGCGCACGGTCGACGTTGCCGCCCAGCGTGCTGCGGTACTCGAAGAGGAAGTCGAGCACCCCCTGCGCTCCCCAGCGCTCCTCCATGAAGTCGAAGACGGCATGGCCGAAGCGGTAGGCGAAGAAGCCGCCGAAATCGGAGCGGCTGATCGGCGGGATGTTGTCGTTGACCACGGCGTCGCGCAGGAACATCTTGTCGCGCGCGGTCTCATCCTTTGCCATGTAGGAGGCCAGGCCCTCCATGAACCAGGTCGGCGGCGAGGAGGCCACCGCCTTGGCCAGGCTGCCCTGGAAGAGCATGTGGTACTCGAAGATGTGCGTCAGCTCGTGGAGCAGCAGCTCCATGAGCTCCGAGTCCGGCATGTCGATGGGCAGGACCATCCGGAACCGGACGGGGGAGGCGAAGGCGCCGACCCCTTCCGGGATGAAGTTGGGGATGATGTTGTTCTGCTCGAACGCCGAGTGGGTGGCGTAGTAGATGAGCGTGATCGGGTCCTTGATCTGGAAGTTGAAGCCGCGCGCGAGCTGGTCATAGGCGCTCTCGGCGAACGAGACCACCTTCTGGAGCGACGGCTCTTCCGCGGAGTAGTAGTGGACGTTGAAGTGCGGCGAGCGGTAGATCTTCCAGTCGAATTCGCGGTATTGGATCTTGTTCTTGCCGAAGCCCTCGCCGCGCCACTGGGGCGCGGCCTGGGCCTGACCTGCAGCCGGGCGGAGCGGAAGCAGCGCTCCGACCAGGACCAGCCCGGCGACGAAGAGTCGGTTCATGCGGCTCAAGAGAGCTCCTTTGCGCACCTATTGGGTGAACAGGAGGCGCGACGCCTCGACCTCTTTCTGGGTGAACACGTTGAGGATGCGGTCCTCGAGCGACAGCAGGTTTTCGAACATGCCGGCCAGGGGGTCGGTGCCTTCCCCTTCGAAGCTCTGGAAGTCCTTGAAGTTGTCCTGATACAGGAGGTCGCCGGTCTTGCCGTCGTAGACCTGCATCAGGATGTCGTACTCGAAGCCGGTCTGCTCGACCAGGACCTGGCGGTAGTAGGTGCGGCCGTTGAACGGCGACACGTACTCCTGCATCTGGTAGCCGGAGCGGTCCTGGATGTCGAAATCGAGGCCGCCCGCCAGGATGAGGTCGGCCGGGATGCGCTCGCCCAGGGCGCGCCAGAAGTCCTGCTGCTTGGCCAGTTGGGCGAAGTCGTAGACGGGGTAGTCGACGGGGCCGGGCTCCATGACCTTGAGCTCGGTCTCCCGGCGCAGGATCTTGAGCAGGTAGCGCTCGAACTCCTTCTGCACGTCGATGTCGCGTCCCTGCAGGCGGTCGGCACCTTCCTGGGTGACGACCAGGAAGGGAGCGACGGCGATAGAGTCCTTGCCCTGCAGGTTGAGGCGGGCACGTTGGGGGAGCTGGAGCTTCACCTCGACGCTTGCCGCAAAAGTTGGCAAGGCGACGAGGAGGGCCAGCGCCGTGAGGGCCCAGGAGCGGTAATGCTTCATCTTCGAACCTCCAAAAGATCGGGACCGAGCGATGAGCCGGACGCCCCTGTCAATCAGGCAGGGGGCCGGGCCGCTTCTTCCTCCTGGGGAGGAGGAGGCGTCTCCTCTGCGGCCGGCTGAGCTGCCGGAGCCGCGGTCGTGGCCGGCTGTGCGCCGGTCCCTTTGTCCTTGCCCTCCTTGCCCTTGTACGCCTGATAGAACTCCACAAAACGGCCGTAGTTGGCCCGTAGCTCCCTGTTGTTCGGTTCGATCTTGAGCGCCTGCTGGTAGAACGAGAGCGCCTTGTCGTAGTCGCCCGTCGCTTCGTAGGCAACGCCCAGGTTGTTCAGCACGCGAGCGTTCTGCGGGTCGGCCTGCGCCGCCTGGTGGAAGCGGAAGAGCGCTTCGCTCCACAGGCCGCGCCGCGCCATGTCGACGCCGAAGGCGAGCTGGGATCCCGCGGTCGCAGGCTTGCCGTAACGGCTGCCGCAAGCGGTCAGTGAGATGACGAGGAAGAGAGAAAGACTCGCCGCACGCTTCAGGATCGTGGTGCGCATCAAGAGGCTCTGGCCTCCGGGTGACGGGGTGAGCGTCATCGCCCAATCTCCGAGAGACCTAGTATACATGCCCGGGGCAAAATGACATTCCGGGGCCGTTTTCCGTCTCTACACGGTATGAACGACCTCACGATCGCCCTCAACGCCCATCCACGCCTGTCGCGGCCGGCAGTCTACCGCCTGGCCGAGGAGCTCGAGCGCTGGCTCGGCTCCACCGAGCCCCCCGAGCGCCTCGCCGCCCGGATCGGAGTCCCGAAGGCCCAGTTGGAGAAGGCTCTCGCCCTGGCCGCCAAGCCCGCCCAGGTCGCCGCGGCCGCCGCCCGCGAGCGGGAGGAGGCCGCCCGCCTCGGCGCGCGGATCGTCCTGGCCGGGGAGCCCGCCTACCCTGCCGTCCTGCGCCACCTCCACCTTCCGCCGCCGGTGCTCTCCGTTCGCGGCGAGCTGCCGCCCGGTCATGCGGTCGCCATCGTGGGCTCGCGCAAGGCCGATCCCTATGGCCGCGAGGTTGCCGAGGTCTTCGCCCGCTCCCTGGCCGCCGCCGGGGTGACGGTGGTCTCCGGCTTCGCCCGCGGGGTGGATGCCGCGGCCCATCGCGGCGCGCTGTCGGCGCCGGAGGGCCGGACGGTCGCGGTGCTCGGCTGCGGGCTCGGGGTCGACTACCCTGCCGGCCACGCCGACCTGGGGAATGAGATCGCGGCGCGGGGGGCGGTGATTTCCGAGCTGCCGTTCGGGGCGGAGCCCCGGGCCTGGCACTTCCCGGTGCGCAACCGGGTGATCGCGGCGCTCTCCGCGGGGACGCTCGTCGTGCAGGCCACGCCGCGCTCGGGATCTCTGGTCACGGCGCGCCACGCGCTCGACATCGGGCGCCAGGTCTGGGCAGTGCCGGGGCGCATCTTCGACGAGCGCTCGCTCGGTCCCAACGCCCTGATCCGGGACGGCGCCGCGCTCGTGCAGCATCCGAAGGAGATCCTGGAGGAGCTTCTCGGGGTCGGCAGTGTGCCGCCGCTCGTCGATCCCACCCCGATTCCCGAGCCGGAGCCGCCTCCGGGATTGGCGGGGCAGGTGCTGGTTGAACTCCCCAAGGGAGCCACCCGGGCTCCGGAGGAGCTGGCCGCGGCAGCCGGCCTGGCAGTGGACCAGGTGCTCGGGGCGTTGCTGGAGCTCGAGCTGGGTGGATTGGTGAAGAGGATGCCGGGCGGGGTTTATGGGCGGTGAGAGGAGAAAGGACCCAAAGGACCCAAAGGACCCAAAGGACTAAAAGGACATCAAGGACGAGGAGAGCTCCGGCCGGCTGTGTCCTTTAGGTCCTTTACGTCCTTTTGGTCCTTTCCGGGTTCCCCCCGGGAATTCGCCTTTGTTGCAGAGGGTGGCAAGACCGCAGCTTGCGGCCCGGGCGCCGGGGTGCTAGTGTCCCGGCCCTGCCAACGGGTTGCGCCCCTTACAGAAATATGGAACGCCCCCGGTGGCGTTGAGATGGACCACCATGGCCAAGAACCTTGTCATCGTAGAGAGCCCGACCAAGACCAAGACCCTCAAGAAGTTCCTCGGCCGCGATTACGCCGTCGAGGCCTCCCTGGGACACATCCGCGACCTGGTCAAGGGCAAGAAAGACATCGGGATCGGCCCGGACTTCGAGCCGCGCTACCAGATCCTCGCCGCGAAGAAGGACGTCGTGGCGAAGCTGCGCCAGGCTGCGAAGAAGGCGGACATCGTCTACCTCGCTCCCGATCCGGACCGCGAGGGCGAGGCCATTGCCTGGCACATCGCCGAGGTCCTGGAGAAGGACCCCGAGGCCATCCGCCGCGTCACCTTCAACGAGATCACCCGCCGCGCCGTGCTCCACGCCCTGGACAATCCGGGCGAGATCGATCTCAAGAAGGTCGACGCCCAGCAGGCCCGCCGCGTGCTCGACCGCATGATGGGCTTCCGCCTGTCGCCGCTCCTCTGGGAGAAAGTCAAGCAAGGGCTGTCCGCCGGCCGCGTCCAGTCCGTCGCGCTCAAGATGGTCTGCGACCGCCAGGACGAGATCGAGGCCTTCAAGCCCGAGGAGTACTGGATCCTCGGCGCAGACCTCCAGGCCGACCAGCCGCCGCCGTTCAACGCCCGCCTCCACCGCATCGACGGCAAAAAGGCCGAGGTGGACAACGGCGAGGACGCGGCGAAGATCGTCGAGGCGCTGGGGAAGGGCGCGTTCAAGGTCGGCAAGATCGACCGCAAGGAGTCGCGGCAGCGGCCGTTGCCTCCCTTCATCACCAGCCGCCTGCAGCAGGAGGCGGCGCGCCGCTTCGGCTTCTCGGTCAAGCGCACCATGGCGCTCGCCCAGGGCCTCTATGAAGGGCGCGAGATCGGCGACCGCGGCGCCATCGGTCTCATCACCTACATGCGCACCGACTCCACCCGCGTGGCGGACGAGGCGGTTGCCGAGGTCCGCGACCTGATCGCCGCCACCTACGGTCCGGACTCGGTGCCCGAGAAGCCCAACACTTGGCCGTCGAAGAAGGGCGCGCAGGACGCTCACGAGGCGATCCGCCCGACCACCTTCGACCTGCCGCCCGACGCGGTCAAGGATTTCCTCCCCGCCGACGAGGCCAGGCTCTACAAGCTGATCTGGGACCGCTTCGTCGCCTCCCAGATGAAGCCCGCGGTGTTCGACGTCACCCAGGTGGATGTCGAGAACGGCCCCTACGTGCTGCGCGCCACGGGCCGGATCATGAGGAGCCCCGGCTTCCTCGCCGTCTACCGCGAGATCGCGGACGAGGAAACGCCCGCGAACGGCGACGATGAAGGCAGCTCCGCCACCCTGCCGCCTCTGCGCGAGGGGCAGATGCTCACGATGATCCGCCTGCAGTCGGACCAGAAGTTCACCCAGCCGCCCGCGCTGTTCAGTGAGGCGACGCTGGTCAAGGCGCTGGAGGAGAACGGCATCGGCCGGCCCTCGACCTACGCCACGATCCTCTCGACGCTCTCCGACCGCGAGTACGCGGAGAAGGCGGAAGGCCGCTTCCGGCCTTCGACGCTGGGCCGTCTGGTCAACGGGCTGCTCCAGAAGGGGTTCAACGACATCCTCAACGAGGGGTACACGGCGGCGCTCGAAGAGCAGCTCGACGAGATCGAGGACGGCAAGGTCGAGTGGAAGCACGCGGTGGCGGAGTTCGACGAGAAGTTCACCCGCGACCTCGAAACCGCGGGCGAGACCTTCCCGAACGTGAAGCGGGAGGGGCTGCCCATGGACGAGCTCTGTCCCCAGTGCGGCTCGCCGCTGCGCATCCGCTTCGGCCGCTTCGGCGCCTTCGTGGCCTGCAGCACCTATCCGGATTGCAACTACACCCGGAACCTGGAGGAGCCCGCGGCAGCAGCCCCGGCCGCCAACGGCGATGGCACGGAAGCGCCTGCCGAGGAGCAGGTCCCGCCCTGCGAGGAGTGCGGCCGGCCGATGGCGCTCAAGCGCAGCCGCTTCGGCACGTTCTACGGCTGCACGGGATACCCGGAGTGCAAGAACCTCCGCAAGACCGGGCCCAAGCCGGAGCCGCCGAAGCCCACGGGCGTGCCCTGCTTCGAATGCGGCAAGGGCGAGATGATGGAGAAGCGCTCGCGGCGGGGCAAGACGTTCTGGTCCTGCAGCCGCTACCCGGACTGCAAGGGTTCGCTGTGGAAGAAGCCGGTGAACAAGGACTGCCCCGAGTGCGGCGCCAAGTTCCTCCTGGAGAAGGTCACCAAGAAGGCCGGTGTGCAGTACGTCTGCAACACCGAAGGCTGCAAGCATATCGAGGACGCAGAGCCGGTGGCGGCGGAGGGGTAGCTACTTCCTGATCTTGGGGGTGTATCTAACCCCCTCCAGTCCTTTGAAGTCGGAATCCTGGGTCCAGAGGGTGGCGCCGTAAAGGCGCGCCGTCGCCAGGATCGCGCTGTCCGCCAGCGGAAGGCGGTGCTCCAGGGCCAGTTGGGCCGCGCTGAGCATGATTGAGACGTCGAGGTCCACCACGCAGCCCCGCATCATCAGCGTGATCGCCTCGACGGCTTCGTCGACGCCCCGTTCCCGGGTAACGATCCTCGCTGCCTCCAGCATGCAAATGGTGGGCACCAGCAGGCTTTCGGGGTCGCTGAGAGCCTCTGCGAAAAACCCGGCCCCAGGATCGTCGGCCAGGTATTCGAGCCATCCGCTTGAATCCACCAGATTCACGAACGGTCCCGGTCGCGATCGAGCGTCGTGTCGATGCCTTTCAGGAAGCCCCGCATCTCCTGGATCGGCCGGACGGGGACCAGCTCGATCCGGTTTCCCAGCTTGAAGACCTCGAGCTTCGCGCCGGGACGGATCTTCAAGGCCTCCCGAATCTCCTCAGGGATCTCTACCTTGAACTCGGCCGATACCGTCACTTCCGCCATGAGAGCACCTCGTCTCCTATTCCGGGACCTGCTTCATCCCCGAAGGGAATGTTACCATCCTTCGGTGCTCTTCGACGTGGTGGTCCCCGCTCGCAACGAGGCGCCCACGGTCGGAGACGTCGTGCGGGCGGCGCGGGCTGCCGCAGGGGTTGGAAGGGTCGTCGTGGTGAACGACGGCTCCTCCGATGGGACAGGGGATCTCGCCCGAAAGGCCGGCGCCATCGTTATCCATGGCAATGGCGGCGACAAAGGCCGCGCCCTCGACCTCGGGGTCCAGGAAACCTCCGCCTCCGTCCTCCTCTTCTTCGACGCCGACATCCAGGGCGTACTCCCCCGCCACTTCGAGCTTCTTGCCGCGCCCGTGCTGGACGGCGGGAGCTGGCTCTCCCTCGGCCTGCTCGACTATGGCCGCCTGCGCAACACGCTTTTCCTGCGTCTCCCTCCGATCACCGGGCTTCGAGCCCTGCGGCGGGAGGTGTTCGAGGGCATCTCGCCGGAGCGGCGCAACGGCTTCCGCATCGAGATCATGATCAACGAGGTCGTGGCGCGCCGCCGGCTACCCAGCGCCATCCGCGTGCTCCCCGGGCTCAGCCACCGGTCCAAGGTCGACAAGGTGGGCTGGAGCGCGGCGCTCCCCTCCTACCTCTCCATGAGCCGCGAGCTTCTCGGCTGCCTGCGCACCGTGCCGCTCTGGACCTACGGCTCCTACCTGCGCCACCTGCGCGTGCTGCCCCCGGGGTGAGCTACACTTCATCCGTCTCGGCTCCGGCCGCGTAAACAAGCCATGAGATACGTCCTTCTCCTCCTGCTGGCCCTGATGATCTCAGCCTCCGTCTCCGCCGCCGAGCCGGACTACCGGCTCTGGCAGGAGCTGCTGTCCAAGCACTACGACCCGGCCAAGGGGATGAACTACACGCGGCTCAAGGCCGACAAGGCCACTCTCGACCGTCTGCGCCAGCAGATGGCCGCGGTCGACGTCGCCTCCCTCTCCCGGCCCGAGCAGCTCGCCTACTGGATCAACCTGTACAACATCTCGACCGTCGCCGTGGTGGTGGAGAACTACCCCGTCAAATCCATTCGCGACATCTCGACGGACCCGATCGTCCGGCTCAACGTGTTCAAGAAACCGTACGTCAAGGTCAAGGGCGGGACCATGTCCCTCAACGACGTGGAGAACGACAAGATCCGCGCCGGCTTCAAGGACCCCCGCATTCACTTCGCCATCAACTGCGCGGCCGAGAGCTGCCCCCCGATCCGCCCCGAGCCGTTCGTGGGGGCCAGCATCGAGCACCAGCTCAACGACCAGACCCGCCGGTTCCTCGAAGGCCCCAACGGCGTTCGTTTCGAGCAGAATCTGGAGGTCCTGCAGCTGCACGTCACCAAGATCATGGACTGGTTCAAGGACGATTTCGAGCAGTGGGGCGGCGGCTCGATCGTCTTCCTCAAGAAGCACCTGCCGTCCAACAAGGTCAGGAGGATCGAAGCCGCTGGCCGCAGCGTCAAACTGAGCTTTGACGACTACGACTGGAGGCTGAACGACACGTCCCTCTGACCGGGAGGGAAGAATGATCGGCCAGGCATTTTCCCTGCGTCGGACGTGGGACCTCTTCCGGGACCCGGTCACACGAGAAAAGCGCCGGCTGCTGTCCGAACGCTGGGAGGGCCTCGACCCCGCGATCCGTTTGCCGGGTCAGGGACTGGGCCAGAAGGCCACCGGCTGCGGCGCGACGATCGGCATCCAGCCGCGCTGCGACTTCTCCTGCACCGGCTGCTATCTCGGCGCCGAGGCCAACCGCATCTCCGCCCTCCCCACCGACGCGATCCTCGCCCAGCTCGACGAGCTGCGCGCCTGGCTCGGCCCCAAGAGCAACGTCCAGATCACCGACGGTGAGGTCACGCTGCGGCCGGTCGAGGAGCTCACCCGGATCCTGCGCTACGCCCGCTCGATCGGGGTCGTCCCCATGGTCATGACCCACGGCGACAACTTCCGCCGCCAGCCCGGGCTGTTGGAGCGGCTCGTCGAGGAGGGCGGGCTCACCGAGGTCTCGATCCACGTGGACATCACGCAGCGCGGGCGCGACGGCTACCCGGTCCCGAAAGATGAAGAGGAGCTGATGCCGCTGCGCGACGAGTTCGCGGCCATGATCCGCGAGGTCCGGCAGCGCACCGGCCGTCGCTTGCGCGCGGCCATGACCCTCACCGTCACCCGCCAGAACCTCCCCCAGATGGCCGGCGTCGTCCGCTGGCTGATCCGCAACCGGGACGCCTTCGGCCTGGTCAGCTTTCAGCCGCTGGCCCAGGTCGGCCGCACTCGGAAGGGGCTCGAAGGGGTGAGCGCGGACGAGCTCTGGGGGGAGATCGGCAAGGCCACCGCGGACTTCGGACTGGCCCTCGAAGGCACCGGCCCCATGCACTTCGGCCATCCGGAGTGCACCCGCTTCGTCCCTCTCCTGGTCCTGGAGAGGCAGGAGGAGCTTCGGCTGGTCCAATTCATCCGGGACCGGCCGGAAGATGTGGCGATCATGCAGGAGTTCTTCGACCAGGGGCTCGGCGGCGTGGCTTTCCGGGACGACCTGCCCATCGAAGCTCTGGCCCGTGGAGCCGGCCTGATCCGCAGAGCTCCGGGCTGGTTCTTCGGTCCTGTGCGGCGCTGGGCCGCCGCCCGCATCCGTGAAGAAGCCGGGACTTCACCCGGCGGGCTGCTCCTGGACATCGTCCGCGGCAAGCTTCGGATGGACGGTTTCACGCTGACCAGCCACCACTTCATGAGCGCGGCGGAGCTGCAGACCGAGGTCGGCCAGGCGCGGCTCGCCGCCTGCGTCTTCCGCCTCCCCTACAAGGGGGAGATGGTGCCCATGTGCCGAATGAACGCGGCGGGTGTCCGCGAGCAGTTCTACGCCTCTATATAATTACCATCCATGATCCCTCGCGCACGGCGTCTTGCGCTGGCCTGCGGCCTGCTCCTGCTGGCCGGCTGCTTCGATCCTCCTGTCAAGGAGAGCGTGCGGCTCCGGTTCTTCCCCAACGGCGCCGTCGCGGTGACCGACACGGTCGAGCTCGACCTGCTCAAGGACGGCGCGAGCAATCCGGCGCTCGAGCGGCGGATGTCGGACCTGCGGCGCGACCTGCTCGACGGGCTGGACCCCTGGGCGCGGCGGTTCGATTCGATCAAGCCCGCGGCCGAGCGGCTTTCCTGGGAGAAACGGCTGGGCACGCTGGCCGAGGCCCGGCGCTCGGCCCTGATCGCCGAGCCCCGGTCGCTGGGCGACCTTTTCTCCGACACGTCCATCTCCGTCACCTATGAGATCGCCGAGGACGGCAGGGCCGAGCTCGTCATCGTCCCCGGAGTCCCCTCGCAGGCGACGCGGCGACAGCGCAAGGACGTCGAGGGCACGCTGGACGAGTGGACCCCGTTCATCGCCGAGTACCTGGCCGCCACGGCCGAGCTCTACCGGTGGCTGGACGACAACCCCGACGGCGCCGAGGCTTGCTTCCAGGCCCTGCTCGGCGACGCGATCGACGAAGGCAGCTCCGGCCCCCGGCAGGAGCTTTCCGCCCTCGAGCAGCAGATGGTCGACAAGGTGGACGACGCGATGGGGGGCGTGCTCGCCGTTCTGATGATCCCCGAGGGCGAGGACCACTCGCCGGACGAGCTGTCCCACCTGGTCTACGACCCCTTCCCCGCTCCGCTGTCGGTCCAGCTCCCCTCCGATCCCCTGGAGGTGGAAGGCTTTCAGGCATCTGTCTCGGAGGACAAGGTCTGGACGGTCGACAACCCCGGGCTCTGGTCGGCGCTGCGGTCTCTGGAGGAGCGCTGGATCTCGCCCGACCCGGTCCTGCTCTATGCGGCCAACCGCGGGCAGGACGAGGGGCTCGACCTGGAGAAGCTGGTGGAGGCTCCGCGCCGGGTGAACGAGCCGCTGCCGGACAGCCTGGAAGTGCGGCAGGCGATCGAGGAGCTCCTGGCCCCCGCCTCGCCGGTCTACCGTGCGGTCTGGCAGGCGTTGCCGCCCGCCGAGGCCGAGGACGCAGAGTTCTCCTGGGACAACTAGGGGGCAGGCTGGTGCCCTTATGACCCCTTCGCCACTATCCCCAGGCATCCGGCTCGGCTCCTACGAAATCATTGCGGCGCTCGGCGCGGGCGGCATGGGCGAGGTGTATCGCGCCCGGGACACCCGTCTCGGCCGGGAGGTGGCGATCAAGGTTCTGGCCCGGCGGCTGATGGGCGATCCGAAGGCGCAGGCACGCTTCGAGCGGGAGGCCCGGGCGGTCGCGGCGCTGTCGCATCCGAACGTCATGGCTCTGTTCGACTACGGAGAGAGCGACGGCACCACCTTCGCGGTCCTGGAGCTGCTCGAAGGGGAAACGCTGCGCGCCCGGCTGGCGGCAGGTGCCCTCGCCCAGCGCAAGGCCATCGAGTACGCGGTGCAGATCGTACGCGGCCTGTCCGCTGCGCATGAGCAGGGGATCGTCCACCGCGACCTCAAGCCGGAGAACGTCTTCCTGACCCGCTCCGGACAGGTCAAGATCCTGGATTTCGGCCTGGCTTTTCTGACTGCATCAGCACCGGGGCTGCTCGACGGTCCGACCCTGCTCACCGAGCCCGGCATCGTGATGGGCACGGCGGGCTACATGTCTCCCGAGCAGGTGCGGGGGCAGCAGGCCGACGAGCGCTCGGATCTTTTTTCGTTCGGCGCGATCCTCTACGAGATGCTGGCGGGCCGCCAGGCCTTCCCCGGAGAGACCGCGAGCGACAGGATGACCGCCATCCTGCACAAGGAGCCGCCGGATCTCCCGGCGAGCGTCCCTCCCGCTCTCGATCGGATCGTGCGCCATTGCCTGGAGAAGCGGCGCGAGGAACGCTTCCGCTCGGCTCACGACCTCGCGTTCGACCTCGAGGCCCTGGCGTCCACCGGAGACTCGCGAGGAGCGCCGCCGCCCGCCGCGAGGAGCGGACGCCGCCTCGCGCCGGCGCTCCTGGCCGTCCTTCTGCTCGCGGCCGGCGCCGGCCTCGCCAAGTGGCTCTGGCGCGATCCGTCTCCGTCGGCTCCCGCTTTCCGCCAGCTCACGTTCCGCCTGGGTACGATTTTTACAGCGCGGTTCGCGCCGGACGGCGACACCATCGTCTATGGCGCAGCCTGGGAGGGCGCCTCGTCCCGGATCTTCACGGTGCGCGCGGACCGTCCCGAGTCGGTCCCTCTCGCCCTGCCAAGCGCCGACCTCCTGGCGGTCTCCAAGTCCGGCGATATCGCCCTCTCTCTGGGACGGAGCTTCCTCAGCAGCCCTTTTTCGAGCCGCGGT
>DASUNJ010000121.1:0-4678 GCA_036277235.1 Thermoanaerobaculia bacterium
CGAGAACGGTTTGACCAGGTAGTCGTCCGCGCCGGCCTGCAAGCCCTCCACCCGCGCCTCCTCCCCCGCCCGCGCCGAGAGCAGAATCACGGGCACGGTCGCGGTCCGCGGATGGGAGCGCAAGGCGCGCAGCAGCTCGAAGCCGTCGAGACCGGGCATCATGACGTCCGCAAGCACCAGGTCGGGCGGCGCGGCCAGGGCCGACTCGAGCGCCGAGGTGCCGTCCGCCGCGGTCTCGACGGTCCAGGGGCCGAGCAGCCGGCGCACGTACTCCCGCATGTCCGCATTGTCGTCCACGAGCAGGATGCGGTCCGCGCTCGCCAAGGAAATGGCCGGCTCCTCCCCCTGCTCTGCGGCGCTTGGAAGCCAACGCAGGGCCTCCTCCACGTAGGGAGCCGCGCCCACGGCCGTAGAAGTGACGGTACGCGCCGAGCCGATCCGGTCCGCGGGCAGGTGGTCCGAGCCCGCCGGGATCGACACGGTGAAGGCCGTGCCGCGTCCGGGCTCGCTCTCGGCGCGCACCTCTCCCCCGTGCAGCCGGACCAGCTCCTGGACCAGGGCGAGGCCGATGCCCGTGCCCTCCTGGGAGCGCGCGCGGGCCACCCGCACCCGGCGGAAGCGCTCGAACACGCGCGGGAGCTCGTCCGCGTGGATGCCGACCCCGGTGTCTGAAACGGACAGCTCCAGCCGCTTCCCCCCGTCCGCAGTCCGCAGGCGGACCGCGATCTCCCCCTCCAGCGTGAACTTCAGGGCGTTCGAGAGGAGATTGAGGACGATCTTCTCCCACATCTCGCGGTCCACGTAGGCCGAAATCTCCAGCGGCGGGCAGTCGACGGCGAAGCGCAGGCCGGCGCGCTCGACGGCGGAGCGGAACACGCTGGCCAGCTCGGCCGTGTAGGCCGGCAGGTCGGTGGGCTCGTAGACGGCCTGGACACGCCCCGCCTCGATGCGCGCGAAGTCGAGGAGGGTGTTGACCAGCTTGAGCAAGCGCAGGGCGTTGCGGTGGGCGGTCTCGACCCGCTCCCGGTGCACGGGCACCAGGGAGGCGCCGTCGTCAAGATCGTCGAGGGCATCTTCCAGGGGACCGAGGAGCAGCGTCAGGGGGGTGCGGAACTCGTGGCTGACGTTGCTGAAGAAGGTGGTCTTGGCGCGGTCGAGCTCGGCCAGCGCCTCGGCGCGGCGGCGCTCCTCCTCGTAGGCCCGCGCGTCGGCGATGGCCGCGGCGATCTGGCCGGCGGCGAGCTGGTAGAAGCTGCGGTAGCTCTCGTCCAGGGCGCGGCGCGGGCTCACCCCTGCCACGAGCACGCCCGTGGGCCGGTCCTGGCCCGGCGTTGCGAGGGGGAGCATCAGGGCGGAGCGGGTCGGATCCTCCCAGGGGCTGGCGGGCACCTCGGAGAAGCGGCTGGCGAGGTCGTCCACGCCGCAGATCTGCGAGGTCCGGACCACCTCGTCAAAGGGCCAGCCCTCGCCCCCCGGCTCTACGATCTCAAGGGCAACCGGGCAGCCGGCTGCCACCCCCGAGCTACCGGCCAGCTCGAACCGGCCTTCACCGTCGAGGAGGTAGATGCAGGCGAAGGGAATGTCCCAGAGGTTGGCGGCGAGGATCTCTGCCGCGATGGCGCACGCCTCGGCCGCGTTCTTCCCCTCGGCGGCGCGGGCGCCGAGATCCCGCAAGGTGCGCAGCCGGCGCTCCCCGACCACCCGCTCCGTGGTCTCCGTGCAGACGATCAGGTTGCCGCCCACGCCTCCCTGCTCGTCCAGCACCGGGCTGTAGGAGAAGGTGAAGTAGGTCTCCTCCACATAGCGGTTGCGCTCCATGACGAGGAGGAGGTCGCTGAAGAAGCTCGACTCCCCGCTCGTCATCACGCGCTCGTAGATGGGTCCGACCACGTCCCAGATCTCGGCCCAGCACACGTTGCCCTGCTGGCCCATGGCCTCGGGGTGCTTGCCGCCGAGGACATGGACGTAGCCGTCGTTGTAGAGCTGCCAGACCTCGGGACCCCACCAGAGGGCCATGGGGAAGTCGGAGCCCAGGCAGATGCTGAGCGCGGTGCGCAGGCTCTGCGGCCAGCCCTCGATGGGCCCCATCGGGTGGCGCGGCCAGTCGATCGAACGGATGAGCGCCCCGGTCTCGCCCTTGAGCCAGGCGTGCGAGCCGGCTTTCGGCTCGGCGGGTGGGACGACGGTGCTGGAAGGCGGCGTGCTCATGGTCGGGACCGGAACCGGCCCATGCAAAAGACTTACCTGCCGAGAGACCTGCAATAAAGCCGGGCCTCGTGCCACCGTTATAGGATATAGAAACGTTTGATGGCCGGGAGGAGGAGCGGGGGAGCCCGCCTGAGGTCGTTCACCCCATGCTTCCGTTATCTCCTTCGTAACGTCGATGGGTAAGGATGGCAGGTTGTAATGCTTCGGTCCCGGTTCACACGCAACCCCCAGGAGCTTGGCGAGGAATACGCCCGGCAGGGCGATTTCCCGCGCGCCATCGAGGCGTTCGGCAAGGCCGGCGACTGGCGGCGGGCGGCGGAGCTCGCCGGCAAGGTCAAGAACGAGCCGGAGCTGGTGCGGTGCTCCCTGATGGCCGGCCTGGGCAGGGTCCCGGAAGGCTACGCGGACGCCGGCGCCATGCGCACCGCGGAGCTCCTGGCCTCCCAGAAGCTGCACGACCTCGCCATCCCGCTGTTCGAGGTGGCGTGGGAGCTCCACCGGGCCGCCGAGTGCGCCCTCGCCGCGCGGGACCCGGTCCGGGCGGCGCGGCTCTACGAGCGCGCCGGCGACCGCCTGGAAGCCGCGCGCTGCTACCGGAGCGCGGGCAAGCCGCGGGAAGCGCTGCAACTGCTGGAAGAGGGCTCGAAGACCACGCCCGGCGGGCTGCTCTCCCCCGCTCACCAGGAAGAGATCCTCCTTCTGCGCGCCGAGCTCCTCCGCCAGCTCGGCCGCGACAGCGCCGCCACGGCCCTGCTCGCCTCGATCCCGCCGAGCCTCCGCGCCGCCGAGCTGCTGGAACGGTCGGGACAGATCGAGCAGGCCGTCTACTTCTACCTGGATCTCGGCGAGACCGAGAAGGCGACCCGCGCGGCAGCGAAACACTCCGACCGGGACCGGCTGCTGGCGCGCATCTACCTGCGCTCCGGCCGGGCCATCGAAGCCGGCCATCTCTTCGCCCAGATCGGCCTGACCCGCGAGGCCGCCGAGGCCTACGAAGAGGGGCGCGACTGGGGCAGCGCCGCCTACCGCTGGGAAGCCGCCCGCGAGCCGAGGCGCGCCGCCGAGGCCTATGAAAAGGCCGGCCGGCTGCGCGACGCCGCCCGCTGCTTTGCCGCCGCCGGCCTGCCCGAGCGCGCCGCGGAGCTAGCCGAGAGAGCGGTCAAGGCGAGCGACCGGGTTCCGAAGCCCGGCAAGGCCACCGGGAAGCCCGGCAAGGCGCTGGAGGCGACCTCGCGCCACCTCGAGGCCGGCGAGAAGGCGCGGGCGGCGGCGGTCCTGTTGCAGATCGGGGCGGGCGAGCCGGACTTCGGCAGGGCCGCCGTGCTGCTGGCTCCCCTGCTGCTCGACGAGCGCTTCTACGACGAGGCGCTCGGGCGCCTGCGCCAGGTCCCGCCCGGCGACGGCGACCGTCCGCTCGCCTGCGAGCGCCATTACTGGGAGGGGCGGACCCTGGAGATGATGGGAGACTTCGCAGCCGCGCAAGGGTGCTACGAGAAGGCGCTGGCCCTCATCCCCGGCCACGTCGAAAGCCGGCGGCGCCTCGGCTGGCTGAGCGAGGGCACCCAGCCGGTTCCGGTGCCGCCCGACGACGACGTCCTCATCCGGGGCTCGCTGATCGCCGACCGGTACGAAGTGCTCTCGCTCCTCGGCCGGGGCGGGATGGGGAGGGTCTACAAGGCCCACGACCGGGAGCTCGACGAAGTCGTCGCGATCAAGACCGTCCTGCAACCCGGTGGCCACGGCGGGGGCGACGAAGCGCGGCTCTTCCGGGAAGTCCAGATCTGCCGCCGGATCAGCCATCCCAACGTGGTCAGGGTCTACGACCTGGGGCGCTTCCCCGGCGGTCTTTTCGTGACGATGGAGCACCTGGAGGGACGCAACCTCGATCGCGTGATCGCGGAGGATGCTCCCCTGACCTTCGAGCGCATCCGCGCCATCCTCGCCGGAGTCGCCACCGGCCTGCGCGAGGCCCACTCGCTCGGAGTCATCCACCGCGACCTGAAGCCCGCCAACGTCATGGTCACCGCCACCCGCGTCAAGATCCTCGACTTCGGCATCGCCTGCATGCAGGGCGGGGACCTGCGGCTGACCCAGGCGGGCTTCGTCATGGGCTCCCCCATGTACATGTCCCCCGACCAGCTCAATGGGCGCGAGCTGGACGGCAGATCCGACCTCTACTCCCTCGGCATCCTGGCCTACACCCTGATCGGAGGACGGGAGCCCTTCGAGCACTCCGACCCCACGGTGCTCGCCCTGAAGCAGCTCCGCGAGCCGCACGCCGACATCCGCGGCCACCGCCCGGAGACCCCCGCGCCCTGGGCCGACTTCCTCGACCGGTTGCTCGCCAAGGAACCGGAGGAGCGCTTTCAGTCGGCGCAGGAGGTTCTGGACGTGCTGGCGGAGCTGCCCGCGGCCTGAACCGACCCCCGCCATGGGTCACGGACATCCGGGGTAGAGACGCCCCAGTCCG
>DASUNJ010000122.1:0-15522 GCA_036277235.1 Thermoanaerobaculia bacterium
CTTCAGCCCTGACGGCCTCTGGCTCGCAAGCGGAGGAGAGGACGGGGATGTACGCATCTGGTCCGTGAACAGTGGCGCTTCTCATGGTGCGTCACTGGTGAAACATGACGATGCAATCTGGGATCTCGCTTTTAGTCCCTCCGGGCGTTGGTTGGCAACAGGAGGAGGTGACGGCAAGGGCTTTTTGATCCCATGGCCGCCAAGCGGTTCGGGCAAGATCCGAACTCTTCGGTTCACTCCGTTTGGGGTTGCTTATCTTGAGCTGTCATTTAGCCCTGATGAGCGCTGGCTCGCGACAATAAGCACCTTGTCAGAAATAAAGATATGGTCATTGCAAGAGCCAATTGCCTTGGTTAGGATTGTTGATGGGGCAAGAAATGGAAACTCTGGGCTAGCCTTCAGCCCGGACAGCCGTTGGCTTGCCGTAGGTGGTTACGATGGAGTAGTTCGGGCTTGGTCGCTAGTCCTGAGCACTCTGCCTCCTCGTCTGTTACGTGGTTTTGAGGGAGATATTGCTTCGCTTCAATTCAGCAGGGATCAAAACTGGATCGCCGCAGCCGGTCGGGACAGGAGCGCTCGCCTCTGGTCATGGCGAGGTGAAACCGCCCTTCCAGTGATCCTGCGTCCAGCACCGACAGGCACTTCAGACACCGCGTTCAGCCCAGATGGCCGTTGGGTCGCAGCAGCAGGTCGCGAAGGTGTTTTCTTACGATCGCTAGAGAATTCCAGTTCCAGAGCAGAAAGGATCGACACGCGGAGCGCCTTCCTGACGTCTGCTATCTTCAGCCCGGACAGTCGCTGGCTAGCGGTGGGTAGGCGTGGACCTTTCCGGCTATGGAGAATCAGGGAACGAGGGGTCATATCAATAAATCTTGACCGAAGCATTGAGGATTCCTCATCCTATGCTTTTAGCTCAGATGGTCGCCTGCTCGCCATCGGAGAGCAGAGTGGAGTGTGGCTCTGTGAGCTGCCAAGTGGCCATTGTAGGTCAGCGTCTCTGTTTAACAACCCGCGTAGCGTTACCCGCATTGCCTTTGATCCCGCATTACGTATTCTCGCCGTTGGCCACCGCGACGGGGACATTAGGATCAGTCAACTCGGGAGTGAAGTTACTGAACCTCTGGTAGTGAGGGATCATGAACAGCCAATCTCACGTCTAGCGTTCAGTCCCGACGGAAATTGGCTAGCGAGTCTTGATAATCAGGGCAAGTTATGCCTCCGCGCGCGTTCTGAGCGATGGTCGTCAAGGACGTGCACAATGATGCCCGCGGTCATTGACCCATTGCTGTCATTCAGCTCAGATAGCCGGTGGCTCGCAGAGGTAGAAAGCTCGTTCGGAGATACAGAAGGAGCGGGGGTTGTACGGCTATGGTCGGCGAAGGACGATTGGGCCGTGCCCCGGATTCTCCGAGGACATGACGACCGCATCTTGAGCCTCGCCTTTGATCCAACGGGGCATTGGCTGGCAACTGGAGGATGGGACGAAACCGCACGCCTATGGCGTCTTGAAAATACCGATGGCCAACCCCGGGTAGTTCGGGGTTACGACCTGCCTGTGCATACATTGGCATTCGATCCGAACGGAAAGCATCTTTTTGCCGCAACCGGGCCGAATGAGGTTTGGATTTGGCCCCTCGCAATCGATGAACTGGTTCATGCAGGTTGCGCTTCAGCAGGCAGAAACCTAACCGAAGAGGAATGGAGAACCTACTTCGGTACTCTGCCGTACAGGAGAACGTGCACGTGAGCTAATGATCAATCCGGCGTAGGGAGGGCCGGACTTCCTGCCGGTTCAATCACCGGAGCTAGGGAAGCTCCGGGCAAGGAGCCGATGACCCTTGCCCGGGGGCAGATGACTTACGCTGAAAGGAAAGCGGCAGGCCGTTAGGAAATCCACACCTCCTGGACGAGTTGCGGGGCAGCAGGAAGCTGAATTGGATTTTGATCCTGCGCAAGGAGCAGCCAGTTCGCGAACTCAGCGGTGGGATCGGTGATGTCGCTATCGGCGGCGCCGCCCCGAATAAGGATCATCAGGCACCTCTACCGGGCTTCACGAGTTGCGCACGGAATCAGGAGGAGCGCCAACCCTCGACAATGAGATCCTGGATGCGGCCGAAGTGCGAGGGGTTCTCTGTCACGAGCGCAAGACCATGCACGAGAGCCGTGGCGGCAATCAGGATGTCAGCGTCCTCGATCAGCGCGCCGCGCTTGTGGAGGTCTCCATAGATCTCCGCGGCCCGCACGACAATCTCGTCGCTCAGGGGGAACACGACGCTCGCCAGGCATTGCTCCTCGAAGCGCTCCGTTTGCCGGAAAGCGTCCTTCGCCTTGAGCCCGCGCAGGATCTCGTACCTGGTAATAATCGAGAACTGAAAACGCCCAAAGAGGGAGAGATAGTCACTCGCGCGCCGGAGGACTTCCGGATCACGTCCTTTGATTACTTCGGAAAGAGTGACCGTGTCGAGGAGACGCGGGCCAGTTGGCATTAGCGCTTGTCGCGCGAGAAATGGCTCCGGTCCAAGGCCAAGGACTCAACCTCGGAGATCTCGTCTTCGGAGAGCCCCTCATAAACCCGATGCCAAGCTTCTAGCGCTGAGGAGGCATGCGCCTGGGGCTCGATCCGGATCTCGAGCAGGACGCGTTGGTGCTCTTCCAGCCCTGGATCTGCCAGCGGTCTGAGTACACCGTCTTCGTAGATAGCTTCAAGGATGCGAGTCACGGCCACCTCCCCATCCAAAATACCAGTCCGTGGTGTGCTAGTCCAGAGGGGAATGAAGTGGTGCAGCCAGGAGGAGTCGAACCCCCAACCTACAGATCCGTAGTCTGTCGCTCTATCCAGTTGAGCTATGGCTGCACGAGGTACTGCCGGCCTAGGCCGTCGTGCGGAGTCGGGATTTTAGGGCATGACGCGCCGGAGCGCAACCCCCTCCCGTCCGAGGGGTAGAACGCCGGGGACGGGACGGGGATTCCCGGAAAGCGCGCCAATTTTGCTCGCTCTGTGGGAAAACCCATCTCGCGGAAGGGTCTTCGCGTTTCACGGAGAAGTCTCCGCGGCTCGCGGGAGGTCTCCGCGCTTCACGGAGAGGTCTCCGCGTCTCACGGAAAGGCCCCCTCCCCTGCCCTCCCCCGCTTCGCGGGAGAGGGAGCCCCCGCCCCACACCGGCTTTGCGAGGGGTTCACGAGAGGAGAGAGAATTCGGGGCGGTTTCTTACTCGATGAGCCCGGTCAACGGCGACGATGCCGAGGCGTAGAGCTTCCTCGGAATCCTCCCGGCGTTGGCAGCTAGCCAGCCGGCTTCTACCGCCAGCTTCATGGCCCGGGCCATGCGGATCGGGTCCTTGGCTTCGGCTATGGCGGTGTTCATGAGGACTCCGTGGGCTCCCAACTCCATGGCCAGGGCGGCGTCGCTTGCGGTTCCCACTCCGGCGTCCACGATCACCGGGACCTTGGCCTGCTCCAGGATGATCCTCAGGTTGGCGGGGTTGCGGATGCCCATTCCGGAGCCGATCGGGGCTCCGAGGGGCATTACGGCGGCGGCTCCCAGCTCTTCCAGCTTGCGGCAGACGACCGGGTCGTCGTTGGTGTAGGGGAGGACGATGAAGCCTTCCTTTACCAGGACCTCGGTGGCCCGGAGGAGCTCCACGTTGTCGGGGAAGAGGGTCTTCGGGTCTCCGATGACTTCCAGCTTCACCCAGTCCCAGCCTCCCAGCTCGCGGGCCAGACGGGCGGTGCGGATGGCATCGTCCGCCGTGTAGCAGCCGGCCGTGTTCGGGAGGAGGAGGTAACGGTCCTGGTCCACGAAGTCGAGGAGCGAGCCCTTGCCTCTCTCATCCAGGTTCACCCGGCGGAGGGCGACGGTCACGACTTCGGTGCCGGAGGCTTCCAGGGCCGTGGCCATGGTTTCGAAGTCCGGGTATTTGCCCGTCCCCAGGAAGAGACGGGAGCGAAAAGTCCGGCCGGCGATGGTCAGCGGCTCGACTTCCATCGCAGGGACGGCCGGAGCTACAGGTGCAAACGTCGTCATGATGCCTCTCTATCTAACAGGGGGTCAGACCCCTCTCTACGTTGTAACGCGGCGGAGCGGCCACCTTGCGCAGACGAACCAGGTGGATCGGCCTTTCCGCGGTGATGCAGATACAGTTCGGAGCCGGCGGCGCTTCCAGGATGTCCACGGCCAGCTCGCCGCCCTGCTCGGAAGCAGAACGGATCGTCACCTTCGAGACGCAGGGCTGCAGCTCCATGGCCACCGCGATGACCATCTCCTGCGCGAAGTCGATGACCGGGGGCGCGCCGGAGAGCCCGAGCTCCGTCCACATCGCGGCCAGGGCGACCTGGTCCCGGATCACTTCCCGCACCGTCCCCCCGCTTCCGCCCGGAATCGACCGCTGAACGACCGTCGTCAGCTCCACGGTCGACTTGTCCCCGGGCTCGGTCACCGTCTTCTCCCCATCACAAGAGGCCGCGATCATGACGAACGCGGCCAGCAACAGACCCAGAAGTCGTTTCATCACGCCTCCGCCAGAACTGCTTCCTCCTCGACCGGCACCGGTATCGGGTGCAAATCGGGCGCGGGGATCCTCTTGTTCTTCTCGTCGACGTAAACCAGCGACGGCCGATGGTCGCGCGCCTCGGCATCGTCGTAGACAGCATAGCTCGCCAGGATCACGATGTCTCCGGTCCCGGCCTTGTGCGCAGCGGCGCCGTTGATCACGATCTCGCCCTTGCCCGGAGTACCCGGGATGGCGTAGGTCGCGAAACGCTCGCCGTTGGTGACGTTGTAGATCTCCACCCGCTCGAACTCCAGCAGGTCCGCCGCCTCCATCAGCAGCGGATCGATGGTAACGGATCCCCGGTACTGAAGATTGGCGTCCGTCACGGTCGCCCGGTGGATCTTGGACTTCAACAGGGTTCGTTGCATGGCTATCCTCATTCAACTGCCAGTTGCAGGTTGTCGATCAGTCTCGTCCCCCCGACCCGCACGGCCAGGGGGAGTACCAGCCGGCCTCGAAGCTTCTCTACCGGCTGAAAGCTCTCCGCATCGACCACCTCGGCATATTCAACACGCGCGAGGGGCTCAGAATTCAGTGTTTCGGACAAAATGCGCCGCACCTCGTCGCCCTGGCGCTCGCCCGCTTGAATCGCAGCCTCCGCGTTGCGCAGTGAGCGATGCAGGACTGCTGCCGCTTTCCTCTCTTCGGGGGAGAGATACGCGTTGCGCGAGGACATGGCCAGCCCGTCCGGCTCGCGGACCGTCGGCGCCTGGACGATTTCGACCGGGATGTGGAGGTCCCGGACCATCTGGCGGATCACCGCGAGCTGCTGGGCATCCTTCTCGCCGAACACGGCCACGTCGGGCTGCACCAGGTTGAACAGGAGCGCGACCACCGTGGCCACGCCCCGGAAGTGCCCGGGACGGCACACCCCTTCCAGCGTCTCGGAAGGATTGCCGAGGTCCACGTAGGCCGTATGACCGGGCGGATACATGGTGTCCACATCCGGGAAAAAGAGCAGATCGCAGCCGGCCGCGGCGAGCATTTCCGCGTCCTTCTCCGGCTGGCGCGGGTAGCGGCTGAAGTCCTCGTTGGGCCCGAACTGGGTCGGGTTCACGAAGACGGAGGCGACGATCCGAGCGCAGTTGCCCCCATTCCGGGCGATCCCCACGAGGGACAGGTGCCCCTCGTGGAGCGCGCCCATGGTCGGCACGAACCCGATCCGCTCCTCCGCCTTCCGCCAGCGAGCGACCTCGCGGCGAAGGTCCTCGACCTTCCGGACCTGGAGCATGGCCTTAGCCGTAGACCTTGCCCAGCGGTTCGTCGGATGGCCGGGCCGGGCCGTAGCTCTCCCCCGGAGCGGGGAAGCGCCCTTCCCGGACGTCCGCGGCGAATCTGGCGATCGCCTCGCGCGAAGCGACCCCCAGCTCGGCGTACCTGCGCACGAAGCGCGGTGCGATCCTCTCTTCCAGCCCGAGCAGGTCGTGGTAGACCAGCACCTGCCCGTCGCAGTGCGGACCGGCGCCGATGCCGATGGTCGGGATTTCCAGACGCTCGCTGATCTCGGCGGCCAGGTCGGTAGGGACGCACTCCAGGACCAGGGAGAAGGCGCCGGCCTCTTCCAACTCGTGAGCGGCGGCGAGGATCGCCTCCCGCGCATGGTCGTCCCGGCCCTGGACCTTGAAGCCGCCCAGGCGATGGACCGATTGCGGCGTCAGGCCCAGATGGGCCATGACCGGGACCTCGGCGGCCGTGAGCGCCCGGACCACATCGGCCCGCCCGCCCTCGATCTTGACCGCCTGCGCTCCGGATTCCTTGACGAAGCGGATGGCGCTCGCCACCGCCTGCTCCGGACTGAGATGGAACGAGCCGTAAGGCATGTCGGCTACGAGCAGGGCGCGCTTGACGCCCCGCCGGACCGCTTTGGTGTGGTGGATCATCTCGTCCAGGGTCACGGACAGGGTGTCCGGATGGCCGAGGACCACCATGGCCAGCGAGTCGCCGACCAGGATGATGTCGACTCCCGCCGCGTCGGCCGTGCGGCCCTGGGGGAAGTCGTACGCCGTAATCATCACCAGTTGCTCCCCCCGCCGCGGCGCCGCCGCGACCCAGGGAACCGTGACACTCTTCGCCTCGCCCGCCATCTGGGGCCTCCTTTCGTCTTCGAGGGACCGGAAAACGAAAAGCCCTTCCGCACGGAATGCTCGGAAAGGGCTTGGGCGGGCCTACGGTTTCACGGTCCGCAAGGCTTCCGCGAGGTAACTGTCCTCCAGGAGAGGATCAGGCCCTCGCCACCCGCGGTCGCGCCGTAGGGGGCGCTGTTGTTTCCGTCTCAGTCCCGTTACCGGGATCCAAGCGGCTGAAAGTACTCGGTCCCCTTGATGGGCTTCGACAGGCGGTTCAACAGCTCGTCGAAGTCCTCGGACCGCTGGGGGAAGTTCAGGTGCCTCGTGTCCACCACCAGCAGCGGAGACCGGTCGTAGTAATGATAGTAGTGATTGTAGGCGTCAATCAACTCCCCCAGGTATTCTCCCGAGATCGTCCTCTCGACGTTGCGCGCCCGGCGCCGGATCCGCTCCATGCAGGTGTCCACGTCCGCGACCAGGTAGAGCACCAGGTCGGGGACCGGAATCTGCGGCTCCAGCAGGGCATAGAGCTTGTCGAACAGCATCAGCTCGTCGTCCGACAGGTTCAGGTAGGCGAAGATCCGGTTCTTCCAGAAGGTGTAGTCGGAGACCAGGAGCCGGTCGAACAGATCCCGCTGGCCGATGTCCTGCTGCTGCTTGTAGCGCGAGAGCAGGAAGTAGAGCTCGGTCTGGAAGGCGGCGCCCGGCCGGTCCTGGTAGAAATCGCCGAGGAACGGGTTGTCCACGTCCTCCAGGATCTTCACCCCTTCGAAGCGATGGGTGAGCATCTCCACCAGGGTGGTCTTGCCCACGCCGATGGGCCCGTCGACCGCCAGGTAGTGAAAACCGAGGTCGGGCTTCAACTCGCGGCCAGGGTGGGCGTCGAGATGGGGTTGTAGAGGGTGTCGCGCTCGACGGGCACGAAGCCCGCCTCGCGCACGATCCGCTCCAGCTCGGGACGGCTGAGCTGTTGCGCCGTGCCCGCGCCGGCCATGTGGTAGATCTTCTCCTCCACCACCGTGCCGTCCAGATCGTCGGCGCCAAAACGCAGAGCCACCTGCGCCAGCTTGGGGGTGATCATCACCCAGTAGGCCTTGATGTGCGGGATGTTGTCCAGCACCAGCCTCGCGGTCGCGATGTGGCGCAGGTCGTCCTGCCCCGTGGTGTGGTACTTGAGCCCCAGGTAGTTGTTCTCGGGGTGGTACGCCAGGGGGATGAAGGCGTTGAAGCCGCCCGTCTCGTCCTGCAGGTTGCGCAGGCGCATCAGGTGGTCGACCCGGTGCTCGGGCTTCTCCACGTGGCCGTAGAGCATGGTGCAGTTGGACTTGATCCCCATCTTGTGGGCGGTGCGATGGACCTCGATCCACTCGTCCGCGTCGAGCTTGCCGTCGCAGATGATCTCCCGCACTTCCGGGTGGAAGATCTCGGCGCCGCCGCCGGGGAGCGAGCCCAGGCCGGCGGCGCGCAGGCGGGTCAGGACCTCTTCGATGGAGATCTTCTCGTACTTGGCGAACCAGCCGATCTCGATGGCCGTGAAGGCTTTGAGGTGGGCGTTCGGGAAGCGCTCCTTCAAACCGCGCAGCATCTCCTCGTACCAGGAGAGCGGGATGTTCGGGTGGAGGCCGCCCACGATGTGGAACTCGGTCACCCGGTTGCCGCCCTGGTCGGCCGCGTGCTTGTACACGTCGTCGAGGCTCATCTCCCAGGCGTGGTCCTCGCCGGGAAGGGCCGCGAAGCTGCAGAACTTGCAGTTGTAGGTGTAGACGCAGACGTTGGTCGGGTTGATGTGCCGGTTGATGTTGAAGTACGTGACGTTCCCATGCAGTCTGCGGCGGACGGTGTCGGCCAGCTTGCCCAGGTGGAGCAGGTGGGGGGTCGAAAGGCAGGCGAGGGCGTCCGCCTCGTCGAGACGGACACCGTCCCGCACCTTGGCCGCGATGTCGCGCAGGGCTGCCGGGAACGTTTCGGGACGGATTTCGGGTACGGTTGAGACGTCCATTACGGGAGCAGTATATCAGCCGCCGTCGTAGCGAAGAGCCAGACCGAGAGCACACCGTTGGCGGTGAAGAACGCGGCGTTCAGGCGCGACAGGTCGCCTGGACGGACGACCCAGTGCTGCCATCCGATGAGTGCGAGGCACCCGGCCCACCCGATCCAGAACCCAGGTCCCAGTCCTGAGTAGACCTGGGGGAGCAGGGCCAACAACCCGAGCATGACCGCGTGGAGCAGGGCCGAGACCCAGAGCGCCGGCACGACTCCGAAGCGGGCCGGGATCGAGAAGAGCCCCGTGCGGCGGTCGAAGTCCACGTCCTGGAGCGCATAGAGCACGTCGAACCCGGCCACCCAGAGCAGCACGCACACGCCGATCAGGATCGGGGCGGGGCGGATGTCTCCCCGAACGGCGATCCAGGCCCCCAGGGGAGCGCCGGCCAGGGAGAGCCCCAGCATCAGGTGGGAGGCCCAGGTGAATCGCTTCGTGTAGGAGTAGAGGAAGAGGATCCCGAGCGCGAGCGGCGAGAGGTAGAAGGCCAGCGGGTTGAGCATCCAGGCCGCCAGGACCAGGAGGGCGGAGCTGGCCGCCACGAACAGCCCCACCCAGAGGGGGGAGACGAGCCCCGCCGGCAGAGCGCGCGACGCGGTCCGGGGATTGGCGGCGTCGATCCGCCGGTCCACGAGCCGGTTGAACCCCATGGCCGCGCTCCGCGCTCCGACCATGGCGGCCACGATCCAGAGCACCGTCCGCCACGAAGGCCACCCCTCCGCCGCCAGAACCATTCCCAGGAACGCGAACGGCAAAGCGAACAGCGTGTGCTCGAACTTGATCATCTCGAGCACGGTCGAGAGCGAGCGGAGGAAGGGCATGGCGAGGGGAGATTGTATTCGAAACCGAAGTGTGAAGTGTCACGGGTACCGCTGCAGTAGTACTGCTGAGCCTGACCCAACCCTGCGTTATCTGCCGCAGCCCGATGATTTCCGAGTACCGAGGTGTGGGCGCTCGCTTTTGCTGTTGACAATGCCGCAAATGAGGCGTAAAGTGCGGTATGTAGGATTAGCAAAAGAAGGAGAGAACGCGTGGCCAAGAACCAGAGGGAATCCGAACATGAGCGTCGAAAGACCGATGGGGGTATATGCGCCGTCGATGTCTCATCCGTTCTAACTGTAGAAGAGCCAATCTCTGCCTCGCAGGCGCATGAAGCATATCTCGAGACCTTCGATATTCTTTTGACCAAGGTCGACTTAGCCAACCTTGACCGTCTAGCTATTGGGGAGGAGGTCGGCTTCCGGGTAGAAGGCTCTGATCTTGCTGCCTATGTGGCAAACTCTCGAATAGGTCATGTCGCGCCGAAGGACAGAGCAAAGGTGCGCTTGGCCATGAGCAAAGGTGCCCGGGCTTGGATAAGAGACATCTACGACAAGGGTATAGCAATCCGGATTGAGGTCTAAGATGCCAAATCCGCCCAAGAACATTCTAAGCTTCGAATGCGCGCCTTGCCAGCGTAAAGAATGGTGCTCTCAGGAGATCCATAGGATCTGTCGGATGCCCAAGGACCCAGACGCTCGGATTCGATACTGGCTCGCACAATCAGAGACGATGAGGCTGATTGGAGGGACTGGACCAAAGAGGCTCAAGGAGCCAATAACCCCTATCGATCTTCCTCGCATAATTCATGTCCACGTCGATCAGGGACTCGAATGCGATCAGATCTGGCCTATGCCTCTGGGGATATACGCCAAGAATGCTGTCCTCTTGGGCAGGGCAGGATGCCCCATTTCTTTAGACTACCTTAACAACAGGAATCTTCCCATCTACCAAAGATCTTGGTCATATCAGAACAAGACCCATGGTTAAAAAAGTTCTTGCGCTGCGTCGGGGAAGAATTCTTTGACAGCCTGAGAGAGACAGCCTTCACCGGAGTGATTTGCCCCAGTCTGTCCGCGTATCATCTTGTGGAGCATCGGATTTGGTTGGATAATCGGTCTTGCATCCAACAGTTCATGTCTGCCCTACTGGATAGAGGTCTACCTGGTATCTTTTTTACTTACCTGGAGAACTCGCCCGAGCATCAAAAGTGGCTTACGGATTACCTTCGGCTTAATCCGAAACAGTCCTTCGTTGCCACGGGCTTCGACCGAAACTTCTCGGGCAAGAACCTCAAACGAAGAATTGAGCTACTCGCAGAGGTTAGGAACTCCCTAGGTCGTCCCTTGAACATCGTTCTTAACTGCGTTCTTACACGTTTGCCCGAGATCCGTTATGCGTCCGCTTTATTTCCCGGTCGTGTTTATCTACTTGGCCAGTCTGTGTTCCAGAGATCTGTACAGGGAAGCTCGCTCTCTTTATCTTCGGAAGGAACTTTGAAGTGGTCAGAGAAGGATGTCAAGTTTCCCCGCGGGGCTGCCCTCTTTCTGCACAACACGGCTATCCTCAATAGCGCTATTGCCACACAGGTGCCAAGCTTCTACCAAGAGGAGACGGCGGTTGCTTGAAGACCTCTTGTGGCAACTCAGGTTTTCCCTATAGCTGCACTATCAGCGAGGTGTTTCGCGAGCCAAATGTGGGACTACTCCGAGGCCAATCGCCTCCTTACCTTAGAGAGTGTGACAGCGGCAGCGTGTATATTCTGCCGCTATGAAATGCTGCGCTTGCCAGCCCAGAAGTTCGAAGCAGGCAGTAAAACTCTCCTTGCCCAAATCTCAATTTGTCGCTGCTGCGGTTGGTGGAGCGCCTATAGAGTGCATCAGGGAGAGCACGCTCGCACCGCGGGCATTGCCGAGGGGTACTCTGGTACTCTTGGATGTCTGAAGGAACTAGATCTAAACGACGTATCTGTTCCTCTGGAAGCGATTCGCCAGCACCTGGCTGCCAAGTCCGATAGCATATTCAATGTCCATCCCCGGCTCTTCGAAGATGTAGTCTGCGGAGTATTTAGGGATCTAGGCTGGCAAGCACGCGCAACGGCTTACTCCGGCGATGATGGAATTGATGTGGTACTGGATGGCCCCGAAGATTGCACGATCGGCGTGCAGGTTAAGCGCTACCGGCGAGAGCGACGCATAGAAGCCGAACAGATTCGCTCCTTTGCTGGAGCTCTGCTCCTCAAGGGACACACGAAAGGAGTATTCGTAACGACATCAGATTTTCGAAGAGGAGCGAGGAGAGCCGCAAGTGAATACGCCGCCATCGGATTTCCGATAGAACTTGTCAATGCCAAGCAATTTCTTAAAGCACTTGGAATTGCACAGATTCGGACCTTCCAGATCGACGCTGATCGCTTAGTCCGCTACATACTGGGTACTTGTCACCATATAGGCAGCGGTATTCATAAAGAATTTGTTGCCGGAGAGGATCTCACGGCCCGCCCGATTGCAATCCAGGCTTTCACCCGGGACGAGCTACTCTCTCAAGCGTCTTGAGGGAGAGCTAGTTAGTTAGGGCTCAATCCCGGCTACTCTCTTCCGCTCCTCCGGGGCGACCTCCTCTGCGCCTGTCTCGCCGAGCGAGATCTGCATCTTCAGGCCGACGGCCCGCGCCAACTTGACCATGGTCGCGATCGTGAGATTGTCGCGCCCCTTCAGGATACGGGTGACGTAGGGCTGGCTCGCCCCGATCCGGCTCGCCAGCTCGGTCTTCGAGATGCCCTGCTTCTGCATCTGCTCGTGCAGTTGCATCGAGAACCGGAGGATGGCATCCTCAATCCAGTAGTCGTCCCGGGATCTCGCGTCTTGGATCAGGTCGGGAAAGCTCATAGAGCGCTGAGTTCACCTCAGAGGATGACGCCAGCGAAGGTCGGGAAAGCGGGAGAAGCCTCCGTCTGCCGTGATCCACTCCGCTTCGGCCTCAATTGCCAACGCTGCCAGAAAAGTGTCGGGGATGTCGTTTCCACGAGGTGCCGTTGCCCGGCACAGGTGGGTGAAGATGCCCCAATGCCTCGCTCCAGGGGTAAGGGAAACGCAGTTAGGTTGGGAGCGCAAAGCCTCCGCGAAACGGAGCGCCTCAAGGATCGGGCTCGCAGGCTTGAAGATACTTGGATGAGTCGTGATGCGCAGGAAACCGCTCAGAACGATGTCTGCAACCCCGAAGGGCTTGCCGGAGTCAATCGTCTTGAGGAGCCATCCTCGATACTCGTCATGGCGCGGAGCGTCCTCGCGGAATGCATAAACCAGGACATTGACGTCAATCAGCAGCACCTGCCGACTCCATCAGGTCGAGCAGCGATCGCGAATCGTCCAGGTTGACTCCCGGCTGGAGGCCCTGTCCTCGAAATGTCGGCAACGAGACGGGTTTGCCCGGCTTGCAGCCCGAAGCATGCGGCTGATGGGCCACAATCTCCCGCAGTGCCTCCTCGATCACCGAGCTCAGAGTCCGGCCTCGCTCAGTGGCGATTTTCTCTACGTCGCTGAGGAGTTGGTCGTCGATTTGGACCATCTTCTTCATAGAAGCCATGATAGCGCGAAACGCCAAGTCTCTTCCATTCCCCTGGATACATGCCGCCGGGGCTGGCTACCCCCACCGCAACCCTGCCTCCCCCGCCTCCTGAATCCCGAACCGGTCGAGCACCCGCAGGGTGTAGTGATCCAGGAAACGGCCGAGGTCCTCGCCGCCGATGTAGAACGCGGGCACCGGCGGCAGAAGCGTGGCTCCGGCGTGGTGGAGGCGGCGCATGTTCTCCAGGTGGATCAGGCTGTAGGGGGTCTCGCGGAAACCGAGGACCAGCGGCCAGCTCTCTTTCAAGGCCACGGCTCCGGCGCGGTGGATCAGCGTCCGGGCCATGCCCGTCGCGAGGGCTCCCAGGGTGCCGGCGCTGCAGGGGAGGATGGCCGTGCCTGTCAGCCGATAGGAGCCGGAGGCGATGGGCGCGTCGAGATCGTTGTCGCGGTGGAGGACCAGCTTCTCCCGCGCCGAGGGGGAGAGATGGGCCGCCTCGGCGAGGTCGGAAGCTCCCGTGCGCTCCGGCCCCAGCTCGTGATGGAGCACCTGGCTCGCTCCGGCCGACACCACCAGGTGGATGCGCTCGATCTCGGGAAGCTCCGCCAGCCGGCCCAGCACATGGCGGGGCAGGAGCATCCCCGATGCGCCGGTGACCAGGAGAGCGATTCGGTGCGGCACGCCCGGGATGGTATCAGTCCCCGCTTTTAGCTCCGATACCGGTCGAGCTCCTCGCGCACGGCATCCCGGACTGTCTCCTGCACCAGAGTCCGAAGCTCCTCCCGGGTCAATACCAGCCCGGGCGGCGGCGGGGGATCGGGACGGTACACCCCGTAGGCCTCCAGCAACAGCTCCACCGGGTCGAACCCCAAGGCCCGCCCGAACATCGCCAGGTGGCGCAGGCGCAGCTCCGTTTTGCCGCGGAAGAGATTGCCGATCGTGCCGTGACCCAGCTTCATCTCCCGCTCCAGCTCCCGGTGGGACCGCCGGGAAAGAAGCACCTTCTCCCGCAGGAGCTCGAGCAGACGCAGGTTTTCAGAATCGTTCCCCATGACGGACGGATTGTATTCCGGGAACACAGGCAGATTGAAGTTCCGGGATGCGGGAATTTGTCGCAATCCGCCCGGCCCACGGGTAAGATGGGAATCCCTGCCGGGGGCTTGGAGTTTTGCCCCCATGGAAGCGCCCGCCTGCGCGGGCCTGCCGAACCGACATCAAGTTCGGACCCTGGAACCAGACGAAAGGAGGCTCTCCATCGTGTCCGTCCGCAAGAATCTCGCCCTGGGGCTGCTCGCCCTGGCGACCGTGATGGCCCTGATGATGACCCTGGGTACTGCCGCCGCGAGCGCCCAGTCCGCCGGGGACGTCTTCCCCTTCAAAGTCCACGAGACCACCCTCGACAACGGCCTGCAGGTCGTCGCCATCCCCTATGACAGCCCGGGGACCGTGGCGTACTACACGGTCGTGCGCACCGGCTCCCGCGACGAGGTCGAGTCCGGCCACAGCGGTTTCGCCCACTTCTTCGAGCACATGATGTTCCGCGGGACCGACAAGTACTCGCAGGACGCCTACAACGACCTGCTCAAGCGCATGGGCGCCGACTCCAACGCCTACACGTCCGACGACCAGACCGTCTACCACATCCTCGGACCCGCCAGCGAGCTGGCCACGATGATGGACATGGAGTCCGACCGCTTCAAGAACCTCAAGTACACCGAGGACGCGTTCCGCACCGAGGCCCTCGCCGTGCTCGGCGAGTACAACAAGAACATCTCGAACCCCTTCCTCCCCATGTTCGAGAAGCTGCGCGCCGAGGCCTTCCAGAAGCACACCTACAGGCACTCGACCATCGGCTTCCTGGATGACATCAAGGCCATGCCGGGCTATTACAAGTACAGCCTGGGCTTCTTCGACCGCTTCTACCGGCCGGAAAACATCACCCTGCTGGTGGTCGGCGACGTCCAGCCCGACAAGGTCTTCGCCATGGCGAAGCAGCACTACGGCGATTGGAAGAAGGGCTATCAGTCACCCAAGGTCGAGGCCGAGCCGCCGCAGACCGCGGCGAAGAAGGCGCACATCGACTGGCCCAGCCCCACCCGTCCGTACCTGATGGCCGGCTACCACATGCCGGCGTTCAGCACCGACAAGCCCGACTCCGCGGCGCTCAACCTCATCTCGCAGCTCCTGTTCAGCGATTCGGCCCCCCTCTACCAGGAGCTGGTCGTGGACAAACAGTGGGTGGACTTCATCGTCGGCGACTCCGAATTCCACCGCGACGCCTATCTCTTCAGCATCTACGCCCGGGCCAAGTCCGAAGACCTTCTGCCGAAGGTGAAGGAGACCGTGGACCGCTATATCGCCGAGCTCGCCGCGAAGCCGGTCGACCCGAAGCGGCTCGACCGCATCAAGTCGCACCTGCGCTATGACTTCGCCCTCGGCCTCGACACCCCGGGCGCGGTGGCCAACCAGGCCGCCACCG
>DASUNJ010000123.1:0-7332 GCA_036277235.1 Thermoanaerobaculia bacterium
TCCAGTCGCAATCCCACCGTACTGCTCAGGGCAATTCCAAGCGCTCATCGCCGTGGCTCCGAAGCTCGGCATGCACTCCACCGTGTCGCAATCCCACCGTACTGCTCAGGGCAATTCCAAGTCGGCTGGTGACGTTCTGTCGGAACGAACACGAGGTCGCAATCCCACCGTACTGCTCAGGGCAATTCCAAGCGATGGACAGCCGTGCGCACCGAGCGCCCGCAGCGGTAGGCATGGCTGCACTCCTCGAATTCCCTCTCGAAGATCTCTCGGGTGACCAGATCCACCGCAGTCTGGACGATGCGGTCGCGGACCGTGGGAATCGAGAGATGACGCATGCCGGACGTAGGTTTTGGAATGGCGATGCGTAGCAGCGGGAAGGGATGGTAGACGCGGCGCAGGAGGCGGTCCTGCAACCGGTCGATCTCCTCTTCGAGGTACTGATCGAAGTGATCGACGGTCATGCCATCGGCCCCGCGGCAGCCAGCGTTGTCCCGGACCCGGTCGCAGGCGGCGTAGAGGGTCCTGCGCTCGGTGAGCTGGTCGAGCATGCCGTCCATCAAGGTCGTTAGACCCGAGCCGGAACGGAATGGTTACGGTTCCATGCAACTTCACGCGCCTGCGGAGATCCGGGACAGGGGCGCTGAGCGCCAGCCGGCATCTTTGTGAGGAACTCGGACGGACAGTGTCTTACAAGGCCACCGTACTGCTCAGGGTGATTCCAAGCCCGCCAACGGGGGCAGCTGTCTCGACCTGGCCAAGGGGTCGCAATCCCACCGTACTGCTCAGGGCGATTCCAAGGCTGAAAGTTGCGCAATCGTCGGGGTTTCCCCACGAACGTCGCAATCCCACCGTACTGCTCAGGGCGATTCCAAGGGCGAGGAGATGGTCAAGGTGCCCGTGGACGGCAACGTGGCTTGTCGCAATCCCACCGTACTGCTCAGGGCGATTCCAAGGGTGTCACCGCGCTGGACCCCCTTCCTGAAGATCGCCGTCGCAATCCCACCGTACTGCTCAGGGCGATTCCAAGGATGTTCGAAGAAGCCAGCCCCACCGAGGGTCAGCGGGCCAGTCGCAATCCCACCGTACTGCTCAGGGCGATTCCAAGGACTGCGACTTTGTATGTCTCCTCGCGACGTACCCTGATTGTCGCAATCCCACCGTACTGCTCAGAGCGATTCCAAGTCTGTCTAAGCGGTCAAACCGGAACAGGGACTTCGTCCCGTCGCAATCCCACCGTACTGCTCAGGGCGATTCCAAGGGTGCGGAGCTGAGGGACGGAGGTACTCATGAACACCCACAAGGTCGCAATCCCACCGTACTGCTCAGGGCGATTCCAAGCGCGGCGAGGAGATCGCCTTCGACGCGATGGAGACCTAGTCGCAATCCCACCGTACTGCTCAGGGCGATTCCAAGCGCATCTACCCTGGGATAGGACGTTACGAGGAGAAGATCGTCGCAATCCCACCGTACTGCTCAGGGCGATTCCAAGGTATTCGATGCGGGGCATCACGAGTTCCAGGAGCTTCGTCGCAATCCCACCGTACTGCTCAGGGCGATTCCAAGGTCGGTCTGCTTCTGTTCCTCTTCAGCGTCGGGGTGAGAAGTCGCAATCCCACCGTACTGCTCAGGGCGATTCCAAGTCCAACCTAGGCCGACTGCGCCAGATCAAGAGTCAGCTCAGTCGCAATCCCACCGTACTGCTCAGGGCGATTCCAAGAGATGTAGAAGTAGGTCCACTGTCTGCAGCCGATAGTCGGCGTCGCAATCCCACCGTACTGCTCAGGGCGATTCCAAGGACGAATACGGTCCCGTCTCCTACAGGGTATAGGTCCGTCGCAATCCCACCGTACTGCTCAGGGCGATTCCAAGGTAGTTTACGGAACGGATTGGAGTAAAACATGAGTAAACTCAGCGGTCGCAATCCCACCGTACTGCTCAGGGCGATTCCAAGGGTACCCTCTCCAACCTACTGATTCTGGCCGGCTTACCCCCCACGAAAGTCCGACCTCCCAAAATCCGGCCCCGATCTGCTCGGATGACCGTCATTCCATACCTCCAACTTTCACCTTAACTTATTGATTCCGCGGCGTTTCCTGTCTCAAGTCCGACCCCCTCGCGAAAATGGCATTCTGCCGTTGGCATGACTTTTGTCAGGCACGGCCTTTGCTCTGCGAGTAGGGCACTCCTGACTCGTTTGCAATCCCACCATACAGCTCAGGGAAAAAGTCAGAAATTGTGCTCTGCTCAATTTTCAAAGAACAGGATCGGCCTTCACCCGCCCGAGCCCAAACGTCGCTACCTTGCCGGCGTGCAGGACCTCCACAGTGCGGACAACCGGGCGGCCCCCATTTTTTTGTAGACACGCTTCTTCCTCCGTTTGTTGGATGGGCCGGGCTCTGGCTTCGAAGGCCGCCGTTGGAAGAAGACCCCTCCCCTGCCCTCCCCGCTGCGCGGAGAGGGAGCCGCCACCCTTCCCGGAGGGAGGGACCCTCCTCCCGGAGCGCGAGCAGCGGTAGGTTTGCACCTTCACGGACGCGGGAGCCCCCTTCATGGGGCGCGGGCGAGCTCGAGGCGGGTCGCGGGCCCTTCGAAGGCGGTCGGGACGGCTTCTTGCCCGTTGAAACCGCCGCGAGCGCGCTCGGGGACGGTCCTTTCCCCTGAAAACGGGTTCCGACGCGCCAAGGGACAGCTCCGGCGCCTGAAACCGGATTCCTGCGCACCCGCGGTCGCTTCGAGCGCTCGAGACTGGACGTCAGCGCGTCCGCAGAGACCTCGAACGCTTCAGATTGGAATTCTAGGGGTCCGATGAGACTTCGAGCGCTTCAGATTCGAATTCTACGGGTCTGGAGAGACTTCGAAGGCTTCAGATTGGAATCCAAGGCGCTCGATTTGATTTCCGGCCCTTCGAATTCCAGTTTGAGGTGCTCGAATTCGAATCCAGCCCGCTCGATCCGTCTTCGAGCCCTTCAGATTGGAATCCCAAGCGCTCGATCTGTCTTCGAACGCCTCAGATTCCAATCTGAAGCGCTCGATGTCATCCCCGTCGCTCTGAATTCCAATTTGAAGCGCTCGTGGCGATGTCGAGCGCGTTCTTAGGCTCGTTCAGCCCACTACCAGCCTCCCCCGCCGCCTCCGCCCGAGCTTCCGCCTCCCCCTCCCGAGCTGCTCGAGCCCGGCGCCCTCAATATCCCTTCCGCTGCAAAGTCTTCCGGTCGACCCCGAGGATCTTCGCGGCCTCGCTCTTGTTGCCCGCGGTGAGCTTGAGCACGCGCTGGATGTGGCGCCTTTCCATGGCTTCGAGATCGAGCGGCTCGGGCGAGGATTGGGAGGCGGCGGTTCCCAGGAGGGAACGGATCAGGTCGGCGTCGATGTCCTTTTCGGCGAGAGACACGGCACCTTCGACCAGGTTCTGGAGCTCGCGGACGTTGCCGGGGAAGTCGTGGGCCAGAACCATGGCGAGCGCTTCGGGCCGGAAGGCCGGCACCGGGATGCCCTCCCGGCGGCAGAAGTCTTCCACGAAGGTGCGCACCAGGTGGGGGATGTCCTGGCGGCGGTCGCGCAGGGGCGGCAGCTCGATCTCGACTCCCTTGAGACGGTAATAGAGGTCCTCGCGGAAGGTCCCCTCGCTCACCAGCGCTTCCAGGTCGCGATGGGTGGCGGCCACGAGGCGCACGTCGACCGGGATCGGACGGCGGCCTCCCACCCGCACCACCTCGCGCTCCTGGAGGGCGCGCAGGAGCTTGACCTGCAGGGCCGGCTGCATGTCGCCGATCTCGTCCAGGAGCAGGGTGCCGTGATCGGCCAGCTCGAACTTGCCGGGACGGGCCTGGACGCCGGTCGCCACTCCACCCTCGATGCCGAAGAGCTCGCTTTCGAGGAGCGACTCGGGCAGAGCGGCGCAGTTGAGCGCGATGAGCGCGCCCTCGCGGCCGGAGAGCAGGTGGAGGAGCTTCGCCACCAGCTCCTTGCCCGTGCCGCTCTCGCCGCGCACCAGGACGCTCACTCCACGGGGTGCCACGCGCTCGACCAGGTCCAGCACCCTCCGCATGGGCGGCGCGTGGGCGATGATGCGCTGCCCCGCCACTTCGCGCGCCAGGCTCCCCTTGAGGGCCTTGTTCTCCTCTTCCAGCCTTTCGCGCTGCGCTTCCAGCTTTTCCACCTGGCGCGCCGCGTCGAGAGCCACGCCAGCCAGGGCCGCGACCGAGTCGAGGAAGCGGCGGTCGTCCTGCGTGAAGGAGCGGTCGGCTTCGCCGCGCACCTCCTTGTCGAGGACGGCGAGATAGCCCAGGAAGACGCCGCGGTAGGCCAGGGGCACCGCCAGGAGCTGCTCGTAGGGCCGGCCTCCCAGCTCGCCCTTGGAGCGCGAGAGGATGTGGCCCTCTCCGAGCAGCTCGCGCCAGATCTGAGAGGCCAGCAGCGACGTACCCGTAGGTGGAGCGTCGATCCAGCCCACGGTCGCGGCGGCCCGCGCTCCGCCGTAAGGGTCGCGGGTCACCGCCACGGCCGCCGCCGGGTCGAGGACCGCGCAGACCCGCAGCAGCAGCTCCTCCACCAGCTCCGGCTCCGGCCGCTGGGCATGGAGCGCCAGCGCCAGGTCGTAGAGCGTCTCGAGCTGGAGGATGCGCCGCTTCTCGGCGAGGTTGGCGTCAGGACGGACCATGGATGAATTCTAGCTCGCGCGACAGACAACTTGCCTGGGACCTGTAAGTTGATCTACACTGACGATCTTGCTGTCCCATGCAGATTTGTTTCATTTTTTCGGGAGAAACTGTCAACTTCGTTGATCAAAGGAGGAATGTTATGCAAAAAACTCTCTGCGTCCTGACACTGGCTCTTCTCGCCGCCTTCTCCGCCGCTGCAAAGACTCCTGACGGGCAGACGCCCTCGGAGGAGACCATCTGCGACGGACAGATCGGCGCCGCCTACGGCCTCTGCAACGCCTACTGCGAAGCGATGGACTGCGAAAGCCCGGCGCCGCACGCCTCGCCCACGGCCTGTGCGCGCGTGCTGAACAATTACATGAAGCACACCGGTGAGATGCCGCCCTGCGCGGCCACCTGCCCCTGCCCCGAGTCGCTCCCGCTCTTCGCCGCGTTCGTGAACGGGACCCAGCCGATCGAGGAATGTTTCGCCACGCCGGAGACGATCAGCGTGACCTCGGACGACCAGCAGTTTTCGATCGTGGTGAGCGCGGAGGGAGGGTTCTGCAGCGACAACGGCGAGCCCCCGCTCGTGCCGCTCGAGCCGGCCGAGGCCCAGGTCTGCCGGCTGCTCCTGCGCGACACCGCCGCCGCCCAGGGAGTCGCCTGCGTGAGTCCGGAGTAGAAGGCTACGCCCGGCGCCGCTTGCGCGGCGCCTCGGGCAGCACCTGCCGCAGGTACTTGCCCGTGTAGCTCTCGGGGACCGAGGCCACGTGCTCGGGGGTGCCCACCGCCACCAGGGCGCCCCCTCCCGCTCCGCCTTCGGGACCGAGGTCGATCACCCAGTCGGCGGTCTTGATGACGTCGAGGTTGTGCTCGATGACCACGACCGTGTTGCCCAGCTCGACCAGGCGGTGCAGGAGCTTCAGGAGCTTGCCCACATCGTCGAAATGGAGGCCGGTCGTGGGCTCGTCCAGGAGGTAGAGGGTGCGGCCCGTCGAGCGCTTGCAGAGCTCGCGGGAGAGCTTCACGCGCTGGGCTTCTCCGCCGGAGAGCGTCGTGGCCGGCTGGCCGAGGCGGATGTAGCCCAGGCCCACTTCGCAAAGCGTCTCCAGGATGCGCGAGATCGCCGGGATGTTCTGGAACATCTCCTGCGCCTGCTCCACCGGCAGGTCCAGGATCTCCGCGATGTTCAACCCCTTGTAGCGCACGGCCAGGGTCTCGCGGTCGTAGCGCTTGCCGCCGCAGACCTCGCAGGTGACGTAGATGTCGGGCAGGAAGTGCATCTCGATCTTGATCTGCCCGTCCCCCTTGCAGGCCTCGCATCGGCCCCCCGGCACGTTGAAGCTGAAGCGGCCCGGGCGGTAGCCGCGCATCCGCGCTTCCGTCGTCATGGCCATCAGGTTGCGGATCGGGTTGAACACGTTCGTGTAGGTCGCCGGGTTCGAGCGCGGCGTCCTGCCGATCGGGCTCTGGTCGATCGCGATCACCTTGTCGAGCTGCTCCAGGCCGGTGATCCGCGCGTGCTCGCCCGGCTTGTCGGAGGCCCGGTAGAAGAGCCGCGCCAGCGCCTTGTAGAGGATCTCGTTGACCAGCGTGCTCTTGCCCGAGCCCGAGACCCCGGTCACCACCGTGAACACCCCGACGGGAAACTCGACGTCCAGGTCGCGCAGGTTGTTGTGCCTTGCGCCCTGGATGACCACCGGCTTGCCCCGGCCCTCGCGCCGCCGGTCCGGCACCGGCACCTCCAGCTTCCCTTGCAAATAGAGGCCGGTCAGGGACTTCGGGTTCTTCATGACCTGCTGCGGCGTCCCCTGCGCCACCACCTCGCCGCCGTGCACGCCGGCCCCCGGACCGAGGTCGATCACCCAGTCCGCGTCGCGGATCGTCTCCTCGTCGTGCTCCACCACCAGCACCGAGTTGCCGAGGTCGCGCATCCCCTTGAGCGTGGTGAGCAGCCGCGCGTTGTCGCGCTGGTGGAGGCCGATCGAGGGCTCGTCCAGCACGTAGAGCACGCCCATGAGCTTGCTGCCGATCTGCGTCGCGAGACGGATGCGCTGGCTCTCGCCGCCCGAGAGGGTGGCCGACGAGCGGTCCAGGGTGAGATACCCGACTCCCACGTCGTCGAGAAAGCTCAGGCGGTCCGAGATCTCCTGCACCACCTTCTCGGCGATGGCGCGCTCGCGCTTGTCGAGGGAGAGCTTCCCCACCCAGGCGCGCAGGTCGGAGACGGGCAGGCTCGACAGCTCGTCGATGGCCCTGTCCTTGACCGTCACGGCCAGGGCCTCGGGCCGCAGGCGCCGGCCGTTGCAGGCCAGGCAGGGGTGGACCGACATGTACTTCTCGATCTCGGCCCGGATCGTCGCCGAGTCGGTCTCCTTGTGGCGGCGCTCGAGCATGGGGATGACCCCCTCGTACTTGCCGGTCCAGGAGTAGCTCGACTTCTTGCCGGTCAGGCTGAAGCTCAGCTCCTTGTCGCCCGAGCCGTGCAGGATGATCCGCTTCCCCTCGGCGGGCAGCCGCTTCCACGGCGTCGAGAGGGCGAAGCCCATGGCCTTGGAGATCGTCTCGACCATCTTCATGCGCCAGGACTTGGAGCCCTCGGGCCATGGCGCCACGGCGCCGGCGTCGATGCTGCGCTCGGGATCGGGCACGATCTTGTCCGGATCGACGCCCATCAGCGTGCCGA
>DASUNJ010000124.1:0-2380 GCA_036277235.1 Thermoanaerobaculia bacterium
GATCACCGAGAGATCGCAGAGCGGCGGCCGCATGCCCGCCCCGAGACCGGGCACCAGACGCTTGGCGCGCACGTCGCTGAAGATCAGGCTCCCCACTGCGTCCACGGCGATCGTCCGCGTGGCGAGCCCACGATCCCGCACGTACTCGCCGCAGCCGCGGATCGTACCGCAGGTGCTGGTGGCCACGAAGAGGTAGTCCACCCGGCCGCCCAGCGCGCCGACCACCTCGCGCATCGTGGCGTCGTAGTGGGCGGCCGGGTTCTTCAGATTGGCGTACTGGTTGGGCCAGAACGCATCGTCCATCCGGCCGAGCAGGTCCTTGACCCGGTTGAGCCGGGCGACGAGGAACTCGCCGCTCTCGGGGTCAGGCTCCTCCACGAGCTCGATCTCCGCGCCGTAGGCGCGCAGCAGCCGCAGGTTGGCGGGAGCGGTCCTGGGATCGACCACGCAAAGAAAGCGCAATCCATGGTAGCGGCAGGCCTGCGCCAGGCCGATCCCCATGTTGCCGGAGCTCGATTCGATCACCAGCGTACCCGGGCCGATCGCTCCGGAGCTGAGCGCGTCTTCCAGGATGGCCAGCGCCGGCCGGTCCTTGATGCTCCCTCCGGGGTTCAGGCCCTCCAGCTTGGCAAAGAGATCGAAGCGGGCGCCGGGGATGAATCTCCGCAGACGGACGAGCGGCGTCCCCCCGACCGTCGACAGGATTCCATCCTTGACATCCAGGGACTGAAGTCGCGTGGAAGGAGAGGATTTAAATAAATGATCACTAAACTCTATCACGCCTATCTCCTTCAACGCTGTTAAAATAAAAACACAACACTCGATAGGATGCCTGCTGGCAGCATGGCTCGCTTGCACAGCGCGTCTCCACGCACCTCCCGGCCTCCGAATACAGGTTATTCAACAGCAATTCGGGTCCTTCAGCAATTCTTCCAAAGCTTCTCATTGCTGTCAACCTCGCGGCTTCGTGGAAATTGCGCTGCTGATGCTTGCTTGCCATTGGGCTGACTGTTATAATCATAATCGGACTCACCGCTAAAAACCAGCCCACAGGAGTACTGGGCGGTGGCGTACCGCGAGAAGGGTGAAAGCCCTTCGGTCGCTGAAGTTGATTTTTATGATCGGGTTGTACAGCCGATGCCGGCGCTTCCGCCGCAGGCTGCGAGAGGTGATTGCTACCACCCCGTTGGTGGTGGAGGAGATTTGAGCACGTGGCTTCGAATCTGATTGATCTGCTCCGCCATCGTGCGGAGGATGGATCTGGGCGCGGAAGTGTCACCTTTCTGGAGGATGGCGAGCCGCAGGATTCGTTCTCGTTCTCGGAGCTCGACCGGCGGGCCCGCGCGATCGCCTCGTTCCTGCAATCTCATGACATAGGAGGGCGCGCCCTCCTGTTGTTTCCACCGGGCCTCGACTTCATCGCGGCATTCTTCGGTTGCCTTTACGCGAAGGTCATTGCGGTCCCCGCGTACCCGCCTCACCCCTCGCGCCTGGAGAGGACCCTGCCCAGGCTGCTCGCGATCGCGGACAGCGCGCGCCCGGAGGCCGTGCTCACGATAACCAAGATCGCCGCGCTGGCCGGAGAGTTGCCGGAGCGGCTCGCCTCCCCACGCTGGCTCGCGGTCGATCAGGTCGACAGCTCGCTGGCGGACGAGTGGATCCCGCCGTCCGCGGGGCCGGACGACCTCGCGTTGCTCCAGTACACCTCGGGCTCCACCGCCACGCCCAAGGGGGTCATGGTCAGCCATGGCAACCTGATCCACAACCTCCATGCCATACAGCGGATGTTTGCGTTGAGCGCCGACGACGTGTCGGTGTCGTGGTTGCCGTCGTTCCACGACATGGGGCTCATCGACGGCATCCTGCAGCCCGTCTTCTCCGGCTGCGAGTCCTACGTGATGTCGCCGGCGGGGTTCCTGCAGCGTCCGATGCGCTGGCTGCAAGCGATCACGCGCTTCGGCGGCACGCACGGCGGCGGCCCCAGCTTCGCCTATGACCTGTGCATCCACAGGGCGCGGCCGGAGGACCTGGCAACGCTTGACCTCCGCACCTGGCGTACCGCCTACAACGGCGCGGAGCCGGTCCGGGCCGAGACGCTGCGGCGCTTCGCGGAGACGTTCGCGCCCTGTGGCTTCCGTGCGGCCTCTCTCTATCCTTGTTATGGCCTTGCCGAGGGCACGCTGATCGTCACCGGCGCCACGGTGGACGAGGGCGACGTGTCCCGGAGCGTTTCGGCGGAAGGCCTGAAGCAAGGAGTTGCGCTAGAGCCCGGCCCCCAAGAGGTTGCCCAGGTCCTGATAAGCAGCGGCCGGGCCATCCCCGACACCCGCATCGCCATCATCGATCCCGAGACCCGGCTCCACAAGGCCCCCGGCGAGGT
>DASUNJ010000125.1:0-5762 GCA_036277235.1 Thermoanaerobaculia bacterium
CTAGATGGTTGCCGCCGCCCTCCTCCTCTCCTTCCACGAGGAGCACCACGTTCACCGGCAGCGTTCCGCGGGTCTTCAGATGCGCCTCCAGCGCCTTCACGTGCAGGAAGAGCTGGCCCTTGTCGTCCGTGGCTCCCCGGGCATAGATGCGTCCGTCCCGCAGAGCGGGCTCGAAGGGCGGCGAGGTCCAGAGGTCGAAAGGCTCGGCGGGCTGGACGTCGTAGTGGCCGTAGATCAGGACGGTCGGAGAACCGGCTGGCGCCCCCCGCCACTCGCCGAGGACGATCGGATGGCCGTCCGTGTGATGGATCTCGGCGGAGAGCCCGGCCGAGCGCAGGGAGCCGGCGAGCCAGTCCGCGGCGCGTTGCATGTCCGGCTGATGCTCGGAGCGGGCGCTCACGCTCGGAATCCGCAGAAACTCGAACAGCTCGGCGCGACGACGCTCCGTATTCGATTCGAAGAAAGCGTTCAGATCATTCATGTTTTTCTTCTCCACGTGCCAGGAAGACCGCGCCGAGGACGAACGCCGCCGCGATCAGCGCGCGGACGTTCGGGGTCTCGTCGCCCGCGGCCCAGGCGAGGGCGAGCGCGATCAGAGGATTGACGAAGGCATAGGTGCCCACGGCGGCCGGCGTGGTAACCCGGAGCAGCCAGGTGTAGGCGGCAAAGGCGAGGACGGTGCCGCAGAGGACCAGGAAGGCGATCGACAGCCAGCCTCGCGCCGTCACCTGGGCCGGCGACCAGCCTCCGGTCTCGCCGGTGATCGCGCTGGCGGCCAATACCCAGACTGCTCCGGCGGCAAGCTGCATCGCCGTCGACTGTATGGCCGACCGCGGCCGGGCGCCATGCAGCGCGACGAGCGAGCCCGCGGCCCAGGAGAAGTCGCTCAGGACGAGGAACAACTGATCTGCGAGCGATGCCTCGCCGCCGGAGCCATACGTCAGCACGCCGATGCCCACGATGCCAAGACCGATTCCCAGCAGGACACGCCTCGAGGGAAACCGGCGTTCGAGAAGAGCGTTCAGAAGCACCAGCGCGGGCGCGATCGAGGTCAGCAGGAGCGCCGCTCGGCCCGAGGTGACGCGCTGCTCGGCCCAGGCAAGGACGCCGTGGCATCCCAGAAAAAGCAGGACTCCCGCGATCCCGGCGACTTTCCATTGCGCTTTCGTGGTCCGCTCCAGCTGGCCGCGAGCGGCAAGCCAAAGAAAAAGGATCGCAGCGCCGCCGGCACAGCGGATCCCGATCGTGAGCAGCGGCGGCACCTCCTGTACCGCATATCGGATGGCGAGGAACGTCCCGCCCCAGAACACGTAGATGGCGGCGAAGGCCGCGATCAGCCTTGCGCGGGAGACAGGCACTCCACTCCCTCCCGGAACACCACCTCGAAGTGATCGACGCGCTCGCCGCGCTCGATTAGGAATCGATCATCTTCCGGATAGAACACGGCGCGGTCGATGTCGTCTCCCGCGAAGCGGCGGATCGCCTCCTCGGATTCCCACAAGGTCAGGAGCAGGAACTCCGCACGCCCGCCGGACACGCTCCGAAGCGCGAGAACGCCGCGGTTTCCAGGCGTGGCGCTGTACTCGTGGAAGCCGGTTTTCTCCAGATACTCGACGTAGGCATCCGCGTCCTCCGCCCTCGTCGCTCCTCGCCAGGTCCGTGCAATCATGATCGTTTCCTCACCAGTATAAGCCTCCATACCGGTGACAGACTATGCCGATCGTCTGCACCTGTCAAGACCCGGATACTGGTGCTATGATGGAGCCATGACAGACGAGCTGCCTTTCAAGTACGTGGGAGGCGACCCGAGCCTGGATCTCGTCAACACGGTCGACTGGACCGGGCGCGGGCCGGAGAACGAGCGTCTGACCGACTACACCCGCCTGACCCGCTGGGCCGAGGGCGCGGGCCTCGTATCCAAAGCCGAAGCGGAGCGCCTGCGGCGGGCGGGCGCGGCCCGTCCGAAAGAGGCGCGGGCCGCCCATGATGCAGCGCTACGGCTGCGGTTGGTGCTGCAGCGGCTCTATAGCAAGCGGTCGGATTGGAGGGAGTTCAACGAGCTGCTCGGCAAGGCTTTGAGACAGCTGGGCGTCTCGCCTCCGCGCAAGGGACAGATGTCGGCGGAGTGGGAATGGCACGGCACCGAGAGCCTGGAATCGCTCCTGTGGCCCGTCACCTGGTCGGCGGCCATCCTGCTGACTTCCGACGAAGCACAGCGGATCCGGGTCTGCGCCAGTCTCGATTGCGGCTGGATGTACGTCGACCGCAGCCGGAACGGGCTACGCCGCTGGTGCCAGATGGAGACCTGCGGCACCCTGGAGAAGTCGCGGAGGCGAGCGGAGAAAAGGACGTAAAGGACATCAAGGACAATAAGGACTCCAAGGACGGGTTGCATTGTCCTTGATGTCCTTATTGTCCTTGATGTCCTTTCAGGAAAGCGCCTTCACGGCGACCCTGTCCTCGGCAGCAGCGGGCGCCAGCCCTTCGATCACACCCAGGAGCTGCTCCCGAACGGTCTCGCGCGAATAGTCGGCGGCCAGGCGGCGGCGGCCGTTCTCGGCCAGGCGCTGGCGGGCGATGGGGTCTTCGAGCAGTTCCTCGATGGCGTGCACCCACTCGATGGGATGCGTGCCCACGAGGCGGAAGTCCTCGCCCTGGCGGCCCGAGGTTCCGGCCACGGCCCAGGGGGTCGCCACCACCGGCACGCCCACGGCCCAGGCCTCCAGCACCTTGATCGGGACGCCCGAGCCGCAGCGCATGGGGGCGAGCGAGAGCGTGGCCTGGGAGATGATCGAGCGCATGTCGCGCGGCGACTCGATCAGCTTGACCCCGGCGCGCTCGATCTCGCGGCGGACCGCCCCAGCCGGCCGCTCCCCCGCCACCACGATCCGAACGTCCGGCCGCGCCCGCCGGAGCGAGGGCCAGACCTCGCGCAGCCACCAGGTGACCGCGTCCACGTTCACGAAGTAGCCGAGGTTGCCGGTGATGACCAGGACCGGCCCCTTGTCGCCCTCGCGCCAGAGCTTCTCCCGCTCCTCCGGCGGCTCGACCCGGCGCTCGCGCACCGACAGGCGGACTACCGAGACCCGGGCCGCCAGCTCGGGAGGGAGACGGTTGATCAGCGCCTGGCGGTCGCGCTCGCAGACCACGAGCACGCCGGCTGCCCGCTCGGCGAGCTTGCGCTCCCCCACGGAGAGCAGCCGCGCCTCCAGCTTGAGCAGCGGACGCAGCCAGACCCGGTCCACCTCGGCACGCAGGGAGAAGTTGAGCGACAGGCTATCGATCAGGTCCACAAGCAGCGGGGTCTTGCCGAAATCCTCCAGGTGGACGGCCAGGCGGACGAGCTGCAGGATGCCCAGGTCCATCTTCGGGGCCAGCTCCCGCAGCTTCCGCCCCAGGTCGGGCTGATAGAAGAGGCCGCTCTGGAGCGGCAGGTTCTTCGCCAGCACCCGGCCCATGCCGAAGAGGGAGGTGGCGCCGCGGGTAGGGCGATAGAGCTCCATCTTGTAGGGCGCCCCGGCAGGCGGCGGAGGCTGCTCCGGCCCGGGCTCCGGGGTGAGCAGCGTCACTTCGTGCTCGGAGGCGAGGAAGTCGAGCATCTGCACCGCGCGCATCTGGTCGCCCCTCCGGGGCGGCCAGGGATAGCGCGAGGTGACAAGAAGGATCTTCAAGGCTTCGGAATCACACCAGCTTCAGGATGTGGCCGAGCTTGTCGCGCTTGGTCTTGAGATAGGCGCGGCTGGTGTCCGTCGGCGGGATCTCCAGCGGCACGCGCTCGACGATCTCCAGCCCATAGCCGTTCAGGGCGATGTACTTGTGCGGGTTGTTCGTCATCAGCCGCATCTTGCGCACGCCGAGGTCGCGGAGGATCTGGGCGCCGACGCCGTACTCGCGGTGGTCGGGCCGGAAGCCGAGGCGCTCGTTGGCCTCGACCGTGTCGTGCCCCTGGTCCTGGAGCTCGTAGGCGCGCAGCTTGTTCATGAGGCCGATGCCGCGCCCTTCCTGGAGGAGGTAGAGGAGCACGCCCCTGCCCTCCTCGGCGATCCTCTCCAGCGCACGCTCGAGCTGCACGCCGCAGTCGCAGCGCGCCGAGCCGAAGACGTCGCCGGTCAGGCACTGGCTGTGGACGCGCACCAGGGTTGGATCCTCGGGCTCGACGGCGCCCATGACCAATGCCACGTTCTCGTCGCCGGTCACGTCGGAGCGGTAGGCGTGGATCTGGAAGTCACCGAGGGCGGTGGGCAGCCGCGGCGAGGCCACCTTGCGCACCAGGGTCTCGTGCTGGAGCCGGTAGCCGATCAGGTCGGCGACCGTGACCATGAGCAGGCCGTGCTCGCGGGCGAACTTGGTGAGGTCGGGCACGCGGGCCATGGTGCCGTCGTCGTTCATGATCTCGCAGATGACGCCGGCCGGCTTGAGCCCGGCCAGGGCGGCGAGGTCCACCGAGGCCTCGGTCTGGCCGGCGCGCTTGAGCACGCCGCCGCGCCGGGCGCGGAGCGGAAAGACGTGCCCCGGCCGCAGAAGGTCCTCCGGGCGGGTGGCCGGATCGATGGCGGTCTGGACCGTGGCGGAGCGGTCGGCGGCCGAGATGCCGGTCGTGATCTTGCCGCGCGCCTCGATCGAGACGGTGAAGGCGGTGCCGAAGGGCGAGGTGTTGTCCTCGACCATGAGCGGCAGCTCGAGCTGCCGGCAGCGCTCCTCGGTCATGGCGAGACAGATGAGGCCGCGGCCGAACCTGGCCATGAAGTTGATGGCCACCGGCGTGACCATCTCGGCGGCGATCGCCAGGTCGCCTTCGTTCTCGCGGTCCTCATCGTCGACGATGATGACCATGCGGCCCTGGCGAAACTGTTCGATCGCCTCCTCGATGGGGGCGAAGGGAGTCGTCGTGTGCATGGCGGATAGACCTTCTCGCGGAGACCGGGATGTGCGGCTCAAGTATTAGAGAAAGGACAGGAACCGAGTTCCCGGAGGAGTTTAGCGGTTCATGCCTGAAGCGGTCAACCGCCCGGCTCAGAACGGATTGCCGAACGACACCGACACCGCGAAATCCTTCTCCCCCGGCTCGCGGTCGAGCTTCCAGCCGATGTCGAGGCGCAGGGGGCCGATGGGCGAGAGGTAGCGGACCCCCACTCCCGCGCCGCCCTTGAGATCGGCGGGGTCCATGTCCCGCCAGTCGGCCCAGACATTGCCGGCGTCGTAGAAGACCGTGCCGCCCACAGCTCCGAAGAGCGGGAACCGGTACTCCAGATTGAACAGGAAGAGACCCGTGCCGCCCACGGCGGCGAAGTCGTCTTCCTGGTCGCCGACGCGGTCCGGGCGGAGGATCAGCGTCTGTCCGCGGAGGCCCAGGTCGTCGCGGCCGTAGGCCCGGTGGGTGTTGGCGCCTCCGGCGAAGAAGCGCTCGTCGATGAAGACGTTCGCGTTCGGCAGGTCTTCCGGCAGCTCGGGATCTTCGTCCGGCTCCAGACGGCTGAAGGGCTCGATGCCGCCGACGCGCAGGCTCGCCGCCACGGTCCCGTAGTTGCGCAGGTCGAGGTACTGGGTCTGCTGGAGGAAGAGCTTGAGGAAATCGCCGTCCGTGCCGAGGGCCGGGAAGGCGTACTGGAGCTGGGCGAGCGAGCTCCAGCCGCGCGTGGCCAGGATCGGATCGTTGCGCCGGTCCCAGAGGAAGCTCGGGATCAGGCTCGACAGCTTGTACGGACGGTCCTCGCGATCCACGCCGCGCAAGGGGAAATCCTCGTCGTCCAGGTCGGTGTCCA